>CALGWX010000268.1 GCA_937936215.1 uncultured Burkholderiaceae bacterium
ATTACGACGGCGCGATCGCGGCGCTCGAGGCGCGCGGCCTGTCGGTCGTTCCCGCCTTCTCCGCCGGCCTGGACCAGCGCCCCGCCGTCGAGGCCGTCTTCATGAAGGATGGCCGCGCCACCGTGGACGCGGTGGTGTCGCTGACCGGCTTCTCGCTCGTCGGAGGGCCGGCCTACAACGATGCGCGCGCCGCCGAGGAGATCCTGGCCCGGCTCGACGTGCCGTACATCGCCGCGCACCCGGTCGAGTTCCAGACGCTCGAGCAGTGGCGCGCCGACGACCGCGGCCTGCTGCCGGTCGAGGCCACCATGATGGTGGCGATCCCGGAACTCGACGGCGCCACCGGGCCGATGGTCTTCGGCGGCCGTTCCGGCGAGGCCGGCTGCCGCTGCCGCGCCTGCGCCGGCAAGGCGCCGCGCGAGCGCGCGGCGCGCGCCCACGACATGGACTTCTGCTCCGAGCGTGTCGACATGCTCGCAGCGCGGGTGGCCAAGCTGGTGGCGCTGCGGCGCGTGGCACGCGCCGAACGCAAGGTGGCGATCGTGCTGTTCAGCTTCCCGCCCAACGCTGGCAACGCCGGCACCGCCGCGCACCTGGCGGTGTTCGAGTCGGTCGCGCACACGCTGCGGGCGATGGCCCGCGCCGGCTACACGGTCGAGGTGCCGGCCAGCGTCGAGGAACTGCGCCGGCGCATCGTCGAGGGCAACGCACAGCGCTTCGGCGCCCCGGCCAACGTCCACGCCCGGATTGCCACCGACGAGCACGTGCGGCGCGAGCGCTGGCTCGCCGAGATCGAGGCGCAATGGGGCCCGGCGCCGGGGCGGCAGCTTGCCGACGGCGCGTCGCTCTTCGTGCTCGGCGAGCGATTCGGCAACGTCTTCGTCGGCCTGCAGCCCAGCTTCGGCTACGAGGGCGACCCGATGCGGCTGCTGTTCGCCAAGGGCTTCGCGCCGACGCACGCCTTCTCGGCCTTCTACCGCTGGCTGCGCGAGGACTTTGGCGCCCACGCGGTGCTGCACTTCGGCACCCATGGCGCGCTGGAGTTCATGCCCGGCAAGCAGGCGGGGCTTTCGGGCGACTGCTGGCCCGACCGCCTGCTCGGCGACCTGCCGAACGTCTACCTGTACGCATCGAACAACCCCTCCGAGGGCACGATCGCCAAGCGCCGCGCTGCGGCGACGCTGGTGTCGTACCTGACGCCGCCGCTGGGCGAGGCGGGGCTGTACCGGGGGCTGCTCGAGTTGAAGGCGTCGCTGGACCGCTGGCGCGCGTTGCCGCCCAGCGCGCCGGCGGAGGAGCGGGCGGAGCTGGCGCTGCTGGTGCAAGCGCAGGCCGCCGCCGTCGATCTGGCCGCCGCCGAACCGCCTTGGGACGATGCGGCCGCGGCGATCGACCGCCTGTGGCGCGCCGTCGTCGAACTCGAGCACACGCTGATCCCGCACGGCCTGCACGTGGTTGGCGAGCCGCCGTCGCCGGCGCAGCGGACCGACCTGCTGCTGGCGGTGGCCAAGGCCCGGCACGGCCGCGAGGCGCCGCGCGCGGCCGTCGAGGCGCTGGTGCGCGGCAGTTCGCCGGAGGACGCGCTGCGCGCCGCCGGGCTGCCTGCCGCCGAGGCCACGCTCGAGTTGCTGCGCGCGCTCGACGCGACCGACCAGTGGCTCGCCGGCGAGCACGAGATCGAAGCGCTGTTGGCGGCGCTGGACGGCCGCTACATCCGGCCCGCGCCCGGTGGTGACCTGCTGCGCACGCCGGAAGTGCTGCCCACCGGACGCAACCTGCACGGCTTCGATCCGTTCCGCATTCCCAGCGCCTGGGCGGTGGCCGACGGCGCGCGGCAGGCCGAGCGGCTGCTCGCCCGCCACCGCGCCGACGGCAACCCGCTGCCCGAATCGATCGCGCTGGTGCTGTGGGGCACCGACAACCTGAAGACCGAAGGCGGGCCGATCGGGCAGGCGCTGGCGCTGATCGGCGCCCGCCCGCGCCACGACAGCTACGGCCGGCTGGCCGGCGCCGAGTTGATCCCGCTGGAAGAGCTGGGCCGGCCGCGCATCGATGTAGTGATGACGCTGTCGGGCATCTTCCGCGACCTGCTGCCGCTGCAGATCCGGCTGCTGGCCGAGGCGGCGTGGCTGGCCGCCTCCGCCGATGAACCCCTCGAGCGCAACTTCGTGCGCAAGCACGCGCTGGCGTACCAAGCCGAGCACGGCGGCAGCCTCGAGGACGCGGCGCTGCGCGTGTTCTCCAATGCCGACGGCGCCTACGGCGCCAACGTCAGCCACCTAGTCGACTGCAGCCGCTGGGACGACGAGGACGAGCTGGCGGAGACCTACTCGCGCCGCAAGTGCTTCGCCTACGGCGTGAAGGGCCGGCCGAAGGAGCAGCCGAAGCTGCTCGAAGCGGCGCTGGCCCGCGTCGAGCTCGCCTACCAGAACCTGGAGTCGGTCGAAGTGGGCGTGACCACGATCGACCACTACTACGACACGCTGGGCGGCATCAGCCGCGCCGTCAAGCGCGCCGCCAAGCGCGAAGTGCCCGTCTACATCGGCGACCAGACCACCGGCGCCGGCACCGTGCGCACGCTGGCCGAGCAGGTGGCGCTGGAGACGCGCACGCGCACCCTGAACCCGCGCTGGTACGAGGGGATGCTCGCGCACGGCTACGAGGGCGTGCGGCAGATCGAGGCGCAGGTCAGCAACACGATGGGCTGGTCGGCGACCACCGGCCAGGTGGCGCCGTGGGTGTACCAGCGCGTGGCGCAGACCTTCGTGCTCGACGAGGCGATGCGGCGCCGGCTGGCGGAACTGAACCCGGCCGCCTCGGCGCGGGTCGCGCAGCGGCTGCTGGAGGCGCAGCAGCGGCGCTTCTGGAGCCCCGATGCCGCCACGCTGGAGGCGCTGCGCGCCGCCGGCGCCGAACTGGAAGACCGCGTCGAGGGCATCGGCATGGAGCTGGCTGCATGAACGACATCACGCACGTGCCGATCGCCGAGCTGCGCCGCAGCCTGCCGAAGCGCCCCGACGGCGAGGGCAGCGTGCAGGTGCAGATGGACCCGAACCTGCGCATCGGCACCGCCAGGGTCTTCGCCGTCTACGGCAAGGGCGGCATCGGCAAGAGCACGACCTCGTCGAACCTGTCGGTGGCGTTTTCCAAGCTCGGCAAGCGGGTGCTGCAGATCGGCTGCGACCCGAAGCACGACTCGACCTTCACGCTGACCAAGCGGCTGGTGCCCACCGTGATCGACGCGCTGGAGAGCGTCGACTTCCACCCCGAGGAGCTGCGCGTCGAGGACTTCGTCTACGAGGGCTACAACGGCGTCATGTGCGTCGAGGCGGGCGGGCCGCCGGCCGGCACCGGCTGCGGCGGCTACGTCGTCGGGCAGACGGTCAAGCTGCTGAAGGAACACCACCTGCTCGACGACACCGACGTGGTGATCTTCGACGTCCTGGGCGACGTCGTCTGCGGCGGCTTCGCCGCGCCGCTGCAGCACGCCGACCGCGCGCTGGTGGTCACCGCCAACGACTTCGACTCGATCTTCGCAATGAACCGGATCGTCGCCGCGATCCTCGCCAAGTCGAAGAACTACAAGGTCCGCCTCGGCGGCGTGATCGCCAACCGCAGCAGCGCCACCGACCAGATCGACAAGTTCAACGACGCCGTCGGCCTGCGCACGATGGCCCGCTTCCCGGACCTCGACGTGATCCGCCGCAGCCGGCTGAAGAAGTCGACGTTATTCGAGATGGAGCCGTCGCCGGAGGTCGAGGCGGTGCAGCAGGAATACCTGCAGCTGGCCGCCCGGCTGTGGGCCGGCACCGAGCCGCTGCCAGCGGCGCCGATGAGGGACCGCGACCTCTTCGACCTGCTGGGCTTCGACTGAACGCACGCCATGGCCGCCGTCACCGACAGCTCGTACGCGCAGCGCCGCGACCGCATCGAGACCTACTTCGACCGCACGGCGGTCGAAGCTTGGAAGCGGCTGACCTCGGACGCACCGGTCGGTCGCATCCGCGCCACCGTACGCGCCGGCCGCGACGAGATGCGGCGCACCCTGCTGGCGTGGCTGCCGGCGGATATGTCCGGCCGGCGGCTGCTCGACGCCGGCTGCGGCACCGGCATGCTGGCGGTGGAAGCGGCCCGGCGCGGGGCGCGGGTCACGGCGGTGGACCTGTCGCCGACGTTGATCGCGCTGGCGCAGGAGCGGCTGCCGCACGACATCGGCGGCGGCCACATCGACTTCCTTGCCGGCGACATGCTCGACGCGGCGCTGGGCGAGTTCGACCACGCAGTGGCGATGGACTCGCTGATCCACTACAGCCCGCGCGACGTGGTCGACGCGATCGACACGCTGTCGCAGCGCGTGCGCGGCTCGATCGTCTTCACCTTCGCGCCGCGCACCCCGTGGCTGGCGGCGATGCACGCCGTGGGGCAACTGTTCCCGCGCGGCAACCGCTCGCCGGCGATCGAGCCGGTGGCGCCGCCAGTGCTGGCCCGTGCGATCGAGGCGCGGATCGGGCGGCGCGGCTGGCAGCTCCGCCGCACCGCGCGCATCGCCCGCGGCTTCTACATCTCGCAGGCCCTCGAACTGGTGCGGCGATGAGACGCCTGAACGCCGCCGCCGCGCGTCTGTGGGCCCAGCTCGGACCGCGTTTCCTGCCGTTTGCCGACGCGGCCACCGCCGAGCTGCCGCTGCCGCGGCTGCTGCGGCTGTCGCTGTTCCAGATCTCGGTCGGCATGGCCACGGCGCTGCTGGTGGGCACGCTTAACCGGGTGATGATCGTGGAACTGTCCGTGCCGGCGTGGCTGGTGGCGGCGATGGTCGCCCTGCCGCTGCTGTTCGCGCCTTTCCGCGCGCTGGTGGGCTTCCGCTCCGACACGCACCGCTCGGCGCTGGGCTGGAAGCGGGTGCCCTTCATCTGGCTCGGCACCATGCTGCAGTTCGGCGGGCTGGCGATCATGCCGTTCGCGCTGCTGGTGCTCTCCGGCGATGGCCACGGCCCGGCGTGGGCGGGGCAGATCGCCGCCGCGCTGGCGTTCCTGCTGACCGGCGCGGGGCTGCAGATCACGCAGACGGCGGGGCTGGCGCTGGCCACCGATCTGGCGCCGCCGCAGGCGCGG
>CALGWX010000269.1 GCA_937936215.1 uncultured Burkholderiaceae bacterium
GGAAATCGGCGCCGCGATGTTCCTGGCCATCACCGTGCTCGCCTTTGCAGGACCGCTGGCGATCGAGTTCGCCGTGCGCCGCGCCGGCGAGGCGGCGGAGGAGGCGCAATGAAGCCGCAGCGCCCACGGCCAGCGCGGATCCTTCGAGCGATCGCGGGAAGGTAGCCCGATGAGCGAGATGACGTTCGCCGCCTCGAAGGCCCTGACCATGGGCATCGAGCTGGAACTGCAGATCCTCAACCGCCGCGACTGCGACCTAACGCACGGCGCTGGCGACCTGATCCGGCTGCTGGAGCGCAGCGGCCACCCCGGCGAGATCAAGCCGGAGATCACCGAGAGCATGGTCGAGATCAGCACCGGCATCCACGAGCGCTACGACACCGTGCTCGCAGAGTTGCACGCCATCCGCGACGCGCTGGTGGCCGGCGCCGAGAAGCTCAACCTGCTGGTGGCCGGCGGCGGCGCGCACCCGTTCCAGCGCTGGAACGAGCGGCAGATCTTCGACAAGCCGCGCTTCCGGCAGATCAGCGCCCTGTACGGTTACCTCGCCAAGCAGTTCACCATCTTCGGCCAGCACGTGCACATCGGCTGCCCGGACGGCGACACCGCCATTTATCTGACCCACGCGATGAGCCGCTACATCCCGCACTTCATCGCGCTGGCCGCTTCCTCGCCCTATCACCAGGGCACCGACACCGCCTTCGACTCGTCGCGGCTGAACTCGGTCTACGCCTTCCCGTTGTCCGGCCGCGCGCCGGTGCTCGACCGCTGGGACGCCTTCGTCGCCTACTTCGAGAAGATGCGCACCGCCCGCGTGGTCGAGAGCATGAAGGACTTCTACTGGGACATCCGCCCCAAGCCGGAGTACGGCACCATCGAGGTACGCGTTTTCGACACGCCGCTGACGGTCGACAAGGCCGCCGTGCTGGCGGCCTACGTGCAGGCGCTGGCACGCTACCTGCTGATCGAGCGCCCGGTCGCGATCCAGGAGGACATGTACCTCGCCTACACCTACAACCGCTTCCAGGCCTGCCGCTTCGGCCTCGAAGGGCTGCTGATCGATCCCGCCTCGCACGAGCACCGGCCGATCCACGAGGACATCGCCGCCACCGTCGCCGCGCTGCAGACGCACGCCGCCGAGCTGCAGTCCGAGGCGGCGCTGCGGATCGTCGGCGGCTGGGCGGCCAACCGCAGCAACGACGCGTCGTGGATGCGCGAGCACTTCAGGCGCAGCGAGTCGCTCGCCGACCTGATGTGGCAGACGAGCCTGCTGTGGAGCGGGAAGCTGTAGCGGCAGCCGCGCCGGAGCCCACTTCCGCGCTCGTGCCGGCGCCGCTGGCCGCGCCGCCGCCGCCCGCCCGCGGCGCCGGCCCGCCGCTGCGCATCGGCGTGTCGGCGCGCATCCTGCATCCCGAAGGCGCCGCTGCGCTCGGCTTTCGCGGCAAGACGTTGCAGTACCTCGAAGCCTCAGTGGCGCACTGGATCATGTCGCACGGCGCGCTGGTGTTCATGGTGCCGACCATCGCCGCCGGCTCGGCGGTGCAGCGGCCCGCGGTGTCAATGCGCGACTACGTCGATGCGCTCGACGGGCTGGTGCTGCAGGGCGGCGCCGATGTCAGCCCGACCACCTATGGCGAGTTGCCGCGCGACCCCGCCTGGCGCGGCGACCGCGTCCGCGACATGTACGAGATCGAGCTGCTGTGGGCCTTCGTGTTCCAGCAGAAGCCGGTGCTGGGCATCTGCCGCGGCTTGCAACTGGTCAACGTCGCCTTCAACGGCACGCTTTACCAGGACATTCCCACCGACCTGCCGGAGGCGATCGCCCACGTCGATCTCGACCGCTACGACGAGCTGCACCACGAGCTGGCCATCGAGCCCGGCGGCGCGCTGGCCCAGCTCTACGGCGCCGAGGCGCGGCCGTGGGTCAACAGCATCCACCACCAGTGCATCAACCGCCTGGGCAACGGCCTGATGGTGGAAGCGCGCTCGCCCGCCGACGGCGTGATCGAGGCGGTGCGCTGGAACGGCTCGAGCTTCGTCATGGGGGTGCAGTGGCATCCCGAGTTCCACGCCGCGGCCGGCGAGCGCCTGCTCGACAGCGGCCCGATCCTCGGCGAGTTCCTCGACCACTGCCGCACCCGCAAGCGCCAGCTGGCTGCGGTGCGGCCGGCTACGCTGCGCGCCGCCGGGTGAGCCGCCGTCCAGGCATCATCCGCCGCGCGTCGCATCCCGGGCGGATCAGTCGGCGCGTGCCTACGGGCACGGGTCCGTCTGGCCGGCGCACCCTGCCAGCCGCGGACGTGATCGCGACGTCGGCCACTGCGCCGCCGTGCTTTCGGAGAACAAGGAGCCCTTCGTGAACGACTTGATCCCAAACCTGGATGCCCTCGACGTGGGTCGTTGGACCGCGGTGACCCAGCACGCCGTGCGCATCGCGCTCATTTTGCTGCTGGCCTGGCTGCTGGCCACGGTCTTGCGCCGGGCGATCCGCATACTGCGTACCCGCATCGAGGCGCGCATCGACGACCGCGAGGCGCTACGCCGCGCCGAGACGCTGAGCCGCATGTTTCGCCACATCGTGACCGTGGTGATCTCAGTCGTGGCCGGCATGATGGTGCTTGGCGAGTTGGGCGTCTCGCTGGCGCCGATCCTGGGCGCCGCCGGTATCGTCGGCATCGCGGTGGGCTTCGGCGCGCAGAGCCTGGTCAAGGACTTCTTCGCCGGTTTCTTCATCCTGTTCGAGGACCAGATCCGCACCGGCGACGTCGTGCGCATCGCCAATCATTCTGGCGTGGTCGAGGAGATCACGCTGCGGCACACGCGCCTGCGCGACTACGAGGGCAACGTGCACTACGTACCGAACGGCATGATCGACAGCGTGGTGAACATGAGCCGCGGCTTCGCGCAGGCCGTGATGGACATTGGGGTCGCCTACCGCGAGAACCTCGACGCGGTCTATGCGGTAATGCGCGAGGCGGCGCGCCAGTTCCGCGCCGACCCTGACTTCGGCCCGCGCATCCTCGACGACTTGGAGATCGCCGGCGTCGAACGCTGGGACAACTCGGCAGTGGTGATCCGCTGCCGCTTCAAGGTGGTAGCGCTGGAGCAGTGGAGCGTGCGCCGCGAGTTCCTGCGCCGGCTGAAGTTCGCCTTCGATGCGGCCGGCATCGAGATCCCGTACCCGCACCTCACCGTCTATGCGGGCCAGGACAAGGCCGGCAACGCGCCGGCGTTCAACCTACGCACGCTCGACGCCAAGCGATGAGCGCGGGCGACTTTCCGGCCCGCCCCGAGGCGCGCTGGTTCGAGGACTACCGACCCGGGCTGGTGCTGGAGTTCGGCGCCACGCACGTGAGCGAAGCGGAACTGGTCGACTTTGCCCGCCGCTACGACCCGCAGCCGTTCCACATCGACGCCGAGGCCGCGGCGGCAGGCGCTTTCGGCGGGCTGATCGCCAGCGGCTGGCACACCGGCAGCCTGATGATGCGGATGCTGGTCGAGCACTACCTGTCGCCGGTGGCGAGCCTGGGCTCGCCCGGCATCGACGAACTGCGCTGGCTGGCGCCGGTGCGGCCGGGAGACACGCTAAGCGTGCGAGTGATCATCCTCGAGGCGCGGCGCTCGCAGTCGAAGCCGGGCCTCGGCCTGGTGCGGTCGCGGATCGAGGTGCTGAACCAGCGC
>CALGWX010000270.1 GCA_937936215.1 uncultured Burkholderiaceae bacterium
CGACGAGGCGCTGCTGCGGCAGCACGTCGCCAGGGCCATCGTGGCGGTGCGCGCCTTTGCCGAGCGCTCGGCGAGCATCGAGTGGAACCGCGCTGCGATTGCGGCGCTGATCAAGCAGGTGCTCGCCGAACACGGACTGAAGATGCCGCAGCTGGCCGTGCCGCTGCGGGTGGCCGTCACCGGCCGCACGCAGACGCCGTCGATCGACGCGGTGCTGGAAGTCTTCGGTCGCGATGTGGTGCTTCGCCGGCTCGAGACGGCGCTGCAGCGCGCCGGCGCGGCGCACTAGGGCGTGCGTCGATTTGCCTGCGGCAGGGCGCCCGCTATAATGCGCGACTCTTGCGTGGGGGTATAGCTCAGCTGGGAGAGCGCTTGCATGGCATGCAAGAGGTCAGCGGTTCGATCCCGCTTACCTCCACCACCGAATAGGCTTGCACGAGGACCGGAAGCAACGAGCTTCCGGTTTTCATGTCCCCATCGTCTAGAGGCCTAGGACACCGCCCTTTCACGGCGATAACCGGGGTTCGAATCCCCGTGGGGACGCCACTTTCGAGGCCCGCGCTGCCGCAGCGCGGGCCTTTTCTCTTGTTAGCCTCGCCGGGCACAACGGTTCGATCGGAGCGTCTCGATGCAGCAGTGGCTTCTTCGCGGCGGGCAGCTCGTGGGGCTGATCGGCATCCTGCTGATGGCCGTCGGCGTCTTGGCCCGCCTGGCGGGCTACTTTCACATCGGTGGCTTCGCCACCGGCACCCTGATGCTGGCCGGCATTGGCGCCGTCAGCGTCGGCTGCTTTCTGCTGTTGTGGCTGCTGGCGCAAGGCCGGCGGCCGTAGCGCAGCCGCCGGCCAGGCGGCCTTGACATGGCCGCCGTCCTGAAATGAGCCAAGCCGATCGCGCGTCGGCCCCGCGCCGCCGCTGGTGGCTCGACCTGGCCGTGGTCGCAGTGGCCTTCGTGCTGGTGCACCTGTTCGTCACCCGCGACGTCGTGCGTGGGCCGCTGCCGCCACTGGTTGGGGTGCTCGCCGACGGCGCGACGACGAGCGTGGCCGACTGGCAGCAGGCGCAGGGCGGGCAGCCGTTCCTGCTCTACGTGTGGGCGAGCTGGTGCACGGTGTGCAAGGCGATCGAAGGCCGCATCGATGCCGTCGCCAGGGACGCGCCGGTGCTCACGATCGCCATGCAGTCCGGCGGCGCCGACGAGGTGCGGCGGTTTCTCGATCGCCGCGGCTACGACTGGCCGACGCTCGTCGACGCCGAGGCGAACCTGGCCCGCGCCCTCGGCGTCAACGCGGTGCCGACGCTCATCTTCGTCGGCCGCGATGGCGAGGTGCGCGCGGTCACGCAGGGTTTCACCACCGGCCCCGGCATTCGGCTGCGGCTGTGGTGGGCGGGGCTTTCGGGCTGAGCCTCGGCCGGGGCGGCGGCCTGTCGCCTCGCGTGGCTCTGACGACCCCCTGTCCCGTCAACGCCCCGCTTTCCCCTCAGCGCACCGCGTTCAGTTGCTCACGGGCCTGCGCCAGTTTCTGTTCCGCTTCGACGACGGCTTTCTCCAGATCGGCGACGCGCTGCTGATACGCCGGCCCCGGCCGGACCCGGCCACGTGCGGTGCCGAGCATCTCGCCTTCCCCGGGCGCGCGGCCTTGCTCGAGGCGCGCCTTCGCAGCTTCCAGTTCGCGCTCGGCGGCCTGCACCTTGGCGAAGGCTTCGTCGACCGCGGCCGCGCGCTCGCGCAGGCGCGTCTCGGCCTGCGCCGCCTGCTCCTGCAGCGATCCTGCCGGCGCCCCGGCGCGTGCAGGGGGCGGTGCGGCAGGGGTTGGCGGCGGCGCCTCGCGCTCGGAAACGATCACGCCGCCGGGTGGGGGGCGGTCGGTGAACAGGATCCGGCCGTCGGGCATCCGAACCTTGTAGATCTTGTCCTGCGCCGCGGTGCCGGCGCAGGCGAGGGCGAGCAGGGCAGCGAGGATGAGCGTACGCATCGGCAACTCGACGGACGGTGACGACGCCGACAAGCTACTGCCGGGCGCATGGCCGCGCAAGGCGGCCAGCGGTGCGGCCTTGCGCTGTAACAAGCTGCCGCTCACGGAAGCCGGCGCGACGAATTGGCGATCGGCGGTGTCCGCAGCGGATTCGAGCGAAGGATAGAAAGGACACCTCGCGTCCTGACTCGCGGCCAGCGAGGACGGCGGCCTCACCGACGACCTCGCCGCCTTGCGCGCATCCGCGGGTCTTGCCTCCAGTCGCGGCCGCGCGCATCGGATTCACGCCGTCGACCTCAGCCCATGGGCAGCTCCAGCCGTGCCAGCGGCGCGCGGCCGCAAGCGGCGCTGATCTGCCCCAGCCGGCGCCCGGCGTCGGGGCCGACCATGTCCCAGCCGAAGCGCCACGCCCAGGCCTGTCCCTGGCCGGGCGTGTTCATCCGGTGTTCGCCGTCGAGGCCGAGCACGTCCTGCAGCGGGAACACCGCCAGCCGCGCCACCGACTGACTGACGGCGCGGATGGCCGCCCAGTGCGCGCCTTCGCCGTCGCAGCCGAGGTAGGCGGCGGCGAAGGCGCGCTCGCGCGCGCTCGCGGCGCGCCACCAGCCCGCGAAGGTGTCGTTGTCGTGGGTGCCGGTGTAGGCGCAGGTGTTGGGCACGAAGTTGTGCGGCAGATAGCCGTTGTCGGCATCGGCGCCGAAGGCGAACTGCAGGATGCGCATGCCGGGAAGGCCGAAGCGGTCGCGCAGCGCCTCGACGTCCGGCGTGATGACGCCGAGGTCCTCGGCGATCAGCGGCAGCCGCCCGAGCGCGGCCTGCAGCGCCTCGAAAAGCTCCGCCCCTGGGCTCGGCACCCAGCGCCCGTCGACGGCTGTTTCGGCATCGGCAGGGATCTCCCAGCAGGCGGCGAAGCCGCGAAAGTGGTCGACGCGCAGCCAGTCCGCCAGTTGCAGCTGTCGCCGCACGCGGGCGATCCACCACGCGTAACCGTCGCGCTGCATCGCGTCCCAGTCGTACAGTGGGTTGCCCCAGCGCTGGCCGGTGGCGCTGAAGTAGTCTGGCGGCACGCCGGCGACCACGGTGGGCTCGAACTCGGCATCGAGCCGGTATAGCTCGGGCCGCGTCCAGCAGTCGGCCGAGTGGTGGGCGACGAAGATCGGCAGGTCGCCCACCAGCAGCACGCCGCGCTCGGCGGCATAGCGGCGCACGGCCTGCCACTGGCTATCGAAGCACCACTGGCAGAAACACCAGAAGTCGATCGCGCGCGCGTGGTGGCGCCGCGCGGCGGCCAGGGCGCGCGGCTCGCGCCGGGCCAGCGGCGCCGGCCAGTGCGTCCACGGCGCGAAGCCCGACGCCGAGGCGCGAGTGGCCTCGTCGATCGCCATGAACAGCGCGTAGTCGTCGAGCCAATGCGCGTGCTCGGCGCAATAGGCGGCAAAGGCGTCGCGGTCGGCGTCGCCAGCGCGGGCAAAGAAACCTTCCGCGGCCGCGCGCAGCGCTGCCATGCGAAAGCGGGTGACGCGATCGAAGTCGACCTGGCGCGCGCTGAACTGCGCCGCCTCGACGGCGCCAACGGGCGCCAGCCAGCCCTTAGCGACCAGCGGTTCGAGCGCCACCAGCAGTGGCGAGCCGGCGAAGGCGGAGACGCTGGCGTAGGGGGAGTTGCCCGGCCCGATGGGATTCAACGGCAGCATCTGCCACACGGTCTGGCCGGCGGCGTGCAGCCAGTCGATGAAGTGGAACGCGGCCGGCCCGAAGTCGCCGCTGCCGTGCGGCCCCGGCAGCGAGGTCGGATGCAGCAGGATGCCGCAGCGGCGGCGGTCGAGGACGGTCATCGGCAACTCACGGCGCTGGGCGCAGCAATCGCACCGACTGCGCCGGCGCATCGGTCTCGCCGACGTGCAGGCGCGGCAGCGGTGCCGCCACGGAGGCGGAGTCGAGCACGCACTGCCAGCGGCCCGGGGGCAGAGCGCAGCGGCGCGGCCGCGCCTCGGCATTGACGATCAGAAGCACCGGCTCGACGCCCTCGGGGGACAGCAGCACCGTCAGGCAGCGGCAACTGCCATCGTGCCAGCGCTCGACGGTCATCGCCTCGCCGCCGTGGTCGCGCCACTCCACGTCCCGCCGGCCGTCGCCGCGCGGGGCGTCGCCGAGCCAGCGCGCCTGGCGCAGCGCCGGCAACTCGCGGCGCAGCGCGATTAGGCGGGCGACGAAGGCGATCAGCGCTACGTCGGCGCGCGCCCAGTCGATCCAAGTGAGCGGGTTGTCCTGGCAGTAGGCGTTGTTGTTGCCCTGCTGGCTGTGGCCGAGTTCGTCGCCGGCGGCCAGCATCGGCGTGCCCTGCGAAAACAGCAACGTGGCCAGCAGCGCCCGCGCCAGCCGGCCGCGCTCGGCGTTGATCGCGGCCTCCGCGGTCGGCCCTTCGACGCCGCAGTTGACGCTGTAGTTGGCGTGGTGGCCGTCGTTGTTGGCCTCGCCGTTGGCCTCGTTGTGCTTGTTCCGGTAGCTGACCAGGTCGCGCAGCGTGAAGCCGTCGTGGGCGGCAACGAAGTTCACCGATGCCAGCGGCGCGCGCGTGCCGTGATGGAAGCGGTCGCTGGAGGCGAGCAGCCGGCGGGCGAACTCGGCGCGATCGGCGCCGCCGGTGAGCCAGAACTGCCGCATGCCGTCGCGGAAGCGGTCGTTCCATTCCAACCAGCGCGACGGGAAGCGGCCGAGCTGGTAGCCGCCCAGGCCGATGTCCCACGGCTCGGCGATCAGCCGCGCGCGCGCCAAGACTGGGTCCTGCGCCAAGGCGGCGAAGAACGGCGCCTGCGGGTCGAACCCCGCCGCGGTGCGGCCGAGCACCGTGGCCAGGTCGAAGCGGAAGCCGTCGACCCCCATCTCGGCCACCCAGTAGCGCAGGCAGTCGAGCACGAACTGCATCACGCGGGGGTGACTCATGTTCACGGTGTTGCCGCAGCCGGTCAGGTTCTGGTAGCGGCTGCGGTCTTCGGGGTCGAGCAGGTACCAGGCGGCATTGTCGAGGCCGCGCATCGACAGCGTCGGGCCGTTTTCGTTGCCCTCGGCGGTGTGGTTGAAGACGACGTCGATCACCACCTCGAAGCCGGCCGCATGCAGTGCCTCGACCATGGCGCGAAACTCGCGCCGCGCCTGCGCGCTGTCCCCGGGCGTGGTCGAAAGCCGCGGATCGGCGCAAAAGAAGCCGATCGTGTTGTAGCCCCAGTAGTTGGTCAGGCCCAGCTGCACCAGCCGCTCCTCGCTCAGCGCATAGTGCACCGGCAGCAGCGACAGCGTGGTGACGCCGAGGCGCCGCAGGTGCTCGATCGCGGCCGGGTGCGCCAGCCCGGCGTAGGTGCCGCGCAGCGGCTCCGGTACGCCGGTGTGCAGGCGGGTGAAGCCCTTCACGTGCAGTTCGTACAGCAGCACCTCTTCAGCGGGCCGCGGCTCGGGCGGCGGCGCCAGCGGCGGCAACGGCGCGGCGACTCGCGCCTTCAGCGCCCAGGCCGCGTTGTCGCGCGCATCGAAGCTCGCCGCACCGTCGGCGTGGCCGCGCCGGAAGCCAAAGTGCTCATCGCGCCAGTCGAAGCGGCCGACGATCTCGCGCGCGTACGGGTCGAGCAGCAGC
>CALGWX010000271.1 GCA_937936215.1 uncultured Burkholderiaceae bacterium
TGGCGCGAGAGGGGCGCAGTCAAAGGCCGGTGGGCCTTTGCGAGCACTTGAGCGCAAGATGGCCGGCCCGGCGCCGTGCAAGCCCGCGTAGCCCGGCGAGCCAAGGTGGCCGCACGGTTCATTTGCCGCACGCGCGTGGCCAGACCGACGAAAACGTGCAGTCGGGGGCGACCTCGTGAATTATCCGGGCTAGGCTTGGGCAGACATCGCGATCGAGCGGGCCGTCATGCGCAGCCAGTCGCCAAGCGCCAGCTGCGGCCGGCGGCGAAAGACGTCGCCGTCGGAGCAGTCGATCGCCTCCAGGATGCGCAGCCCGCCCTGCACCACGAGCCGCAACTCCCAGCCGACGCGGCCGCCGAGCCGATGCGCCAGCGATGCGCCGCCGCGCAGCAGCTCGCGCGCCACCGCGGTCTGCGCGCGCATCATCGCGGGCCAGTTGGGATCGGTGCCGCCAGCGGCGATCGCCGCCTCAGTGAGGCCGAAGCGGGCCAGCTCGCGCTGCGGCAGGTACACGCGCCCCTTGCGCCAGTCCACCGCGACGTCCTGCCAGAAGTTGGCCAGCTGCAGGCCGGTGCAGATGCGGTCGGACTGCGCCAGCGACTCGGCATCGCCGACGCCGAACAAGGCGAGCAGCAGCCGGCCCACCGGGTTGGCCGAGCGCCGGCAGTAGTCGTACAGCGCGTCATAGTCGGCATAGCGGTGGACGGTGACGTCCTGCTCGAAGGCGGAGAGCAGGTCGCGCAGCAATGGCAGCGGAAGCGCGTGGGCGCGCACCGCCGCGGCCAGATCGGGCCAGCCGCCGTCCTCGCCGGCGGCGATGCGGTCGAGCACCGCGCGCAGCCGCGCCAGCTCGGCGAGGCGCTGCGGCGCCGGCGCATCGCCCTCGTCGGCGACGTCGTCGGCCGTGCGCGCGAAGCGGTAGATCGCGCGCACGGCGGGACGCAGCCTCGCCGGCATCAGCCACGAGGCGACCGGGAAGTTCTCGTAGTGGCCCACGCCCATGCGCGCAAGCTACCACGCGAGGGCTTGGGAAGAGGGCATCGTCTAGAATCGCGGGTCGCGCGGCGCCGAGGCGCCGTCGGCGTCGCGAAGGTGGCGAAATTGGTAGACGCACCAGGTTTAGGTCCTGACGCCTTCACCGGCGTGGGGGTTCGAGTCCCCCCCTTCGCACCACCGCTCCGATAACCCCTGCCGGCAGGTGCCCGGCCCCCGGAAGAAGTCCGAACATGCTGCAAGAAGTGGAAAACCTCGGCGCGCTGCAGCGCCGCCTCGAGATCTCGGTATCGGCGGAAGCCCTGGCCAAGGAGGTCTCGGCGCGGCTGGCACGGCTCGCCCGCTCGGTCAAGATGCCCGGCTTTCGGCCCGGCAAGGTGCCGATGAAGATGATCGCCTCCAGCTACGGGCCGCAAGTGCAGGCCGAGGTGCTGAACGACAAGATCGGCGAAGCCTTCAACGCCGCCGTCAGCGCCCGCCAGCTTCGGGTCGCCGGGCGGCCGACCGTGGCGCCCAAGGCCGGCGGCGATGGCGCCGAGCTGACGTTTTCCGCCACCTTCGAGGTCTATCCGGAAATCGAGATCGGCGACCTGTCCGGCGTGACGGTCGAGAAGCTCGTCTGCCCGGTCGGTGAGGCGGAGGTTGACAAGACCATCGAGATCATGCGCCGGCAGCGTGCCCGCTACACCGAGGTCGACCGGCCGGCCGGCGAGGGCGATCGGGTGACGGTCGACTACAAAGGCTCGCTAGACGGCGTGGCCTTCGAGGGCGGCTCGGCGTCCGCCTGTCCCTTCACGGTCGGCGGCGGGCGCATGCTGCCGGAGTTCGATGCCGCGGTGCGCGGCATGGCGCGCGGCGAGACCAAGACCTTTCCGCTGACCTTCCCGGCCGATTACCGCGCCGCCGAGCTGGCGGGCAAGACGGCGTCGTTCGAAGTGACCATGAAGAAGGTCGAGCAGGTCGACCTGCCGCCGCTGGACGCCGCCTTCGCGCGCCAGCTCGGCGTGCGCGACGGCGACCTGGCGAAGATGCGCGAGGAGGTGCGGGCCAACCTGCTGCGCGAAGTGCAGAGCCGGCTGCGGGCGCAGGTGAAGGACAGCGTGATGGCGGCGCTGGTGGGCGTGGCCAACTTCGAGCTGCCGCAGTCGCTGGTCGAGGCGGACAGCCAGCGGCTGCTGGAGCTGGCGCGCTCCGACATGGCCGCCCGCGGCGTTGACCCGGCGCAGCTGCAGCTCTCGGCCGAGACGTTCCGGACGCAGGCGGAGCGGCGGGTCCGGCTCGGGCTGCTGGTCGGCGAGATCGTGCGCACACAGAACCTGCAGCCGCGGCAGGACCAGATCCGCAAGCGGCTGGAGGAGATCGCCAGCAGCTATGAGAAACCGGCCGAAGTGATCCACTGGTACCTCGGCAACCGGCAGCGGCTTTCCGAGGTCGAAACGATGGTGATGGAAGACAACGTGGTCGACTGGGTGCTGCAGCGGGCGAAGGTGACCGAGAAGCCGGTCGCCTTCGACGAGCTGATGGGCAGCAACGTCGCCTAGGGAAGGGGCTATGAGCAACATTTTCGAACGGGACCGCTCCATCGTCGAGCCGCAGGGGCTCGGGATGGTGCCGATGGTCATCGAGCAGAGCGGCCGCGGCGAGCGCGCCTACGACATCTACTCGCGCCTGCTGCGCGACCGCGTCGTGTTCCTGGTCGGGCCGGTCAACGACCAGACCGCCAACCTGGTGGTGGCGCAGCTGCTGTTCCTCGAGTCGGAAAACCCGGACAAGGACATCGCGCTGTACATCAACTCGCCCGGCGGCTCGGTCTACTCCGGCATGGCCATCTACGACACCATGCAGTTCATCAAGCCGGACGTGTCGACGATCTGCGTCGGCATGGCCGCCAGTATGGGCGCCTTCCTGCTCGCCGCCGGTGCCCGCGGCAAGCGCTACGCGCTGCCGAACTCGCGCATCATGATCCACCAGCCGTCGAGCGGCGCGCAGGGCCAGGCCTCGGACATCGAGATCGCGGCGCGCGAGATCCTCGACGTGCGCACGCGGCTGAACCGCATACTCGCCGAGCACACCGGGCAGCCGGTGGAGCGCATCGAGAAGGACACCGACCGCGACAACTTCATGTCCGCGGAGGATGCAGTAAGCTACGGAATCGTCGACAGGATTTTTGTCAGGCGCGGCGAAGGCGGCTGAGGCGCGGGAAGCGGTCGGGATGGCGGACAAGAAGGGTTCGGGCGAAAAGCTGCTGTACTGCTCCTTTTGCGGCAAGAGCCAGCACGAGGTCAAGAAGCTGATCGCCGGCCCGTCGGTGTTCATCTGCGACGAGTGCATCGACCTCTGCAACGACATCATCCGCGACGAGAACACCGCCGAATCGTCGGCGTCGGTGGCCAAGTCGGACCTGCCGACGCCAGCCGAGATCTGCGCCATCCTCGACCAGTACGTGATCGGGCAGGACAAGGCCAAGCGGATCCTGTCGGTCGCCGTCTACAACCACTACAAGCGCCTGAAGAACCTCGCCGCCAAGGACGAGGTGGAACTGGCTAAGAGCAACATCCTGCTGATTGGCCCGACGGGGTCGGGCAAGACCCTGCTGGCGCAGACGTTGGCGCGGCTGCTGAACGTCCCGTTCGTGATGGCCGACGCCACCACGCTGACGGAGGCCGGCTACGTCGGCGAGGACGTCGAGAACATCATCCAGAAGCTGCTGCAGAACTGCAATTACGAAATCGAGAAGGCGCAAAAGGGGATCGTCTACATTGACGAGATCGACAAGATCTCGCGCAAGAGCGACAACCCGTCGATCACCCGCGACGTCTCCGGCGAGGGCGTGCAGCAGGCGCTGCTGAAGCTGATCGAGGGCACGATCGCCAGCGTGCCGCCGCAGGGCGGCCGCAAGCACCCGAACCAGGACTTCGTGCAGATCGACACCACGAACATCTTGTTCATCTGCGGCGGCGCCTTCGACGGCCTGGAGAAGGTGATCCGCAACCGCTCGGAGAAGAGCGGCATCGGCTTCGGCGCCGAGGTGGTCTCGCCCACCGACCGCTCGGTCGGCGAGCTGCTGCGTGACGTCGAGCCCGAGGACCTGATCAAGTTCGGCCTCATTCCGGAGCTGGTTGGGCGACTGCCGGTGGTCGCTACCCTCGATGAACTTTCCGAAGAGGCGTTGGTCGAGATTCTGGTGGCGCCGAAGAACGCGCTGATCAAGCAGTACCAGCGGCTGCTGCGGATGGAAGGGGTCGAGCTCGAGGTGCGGCCGGACGCGCTGTTGGCCATCGCCCGCAAGGCGCTGAAGCGCCGCACCGGTGCGCGCGGCCTGCGTTCGATCGTCGAGGCAGCATTGCTGGACGTCATGTACGACCTGCCGAGCCAGAAGAATGTCGTCAAGGTGGTGCTGGACGAAAACGCCATCCTGGGCGGCCGCCCGATCCTGATCTACGCCGACGCACCCAAGGTCGCTGGCGCCCCCCGCTAGCGCCGCGGCCGGCGCGGCCGGCCTGCGTGCTAGATTCGTTTCATCTCCCGGGCAGACCGTCCGGCGCCCTTGTCTTTCGGCGCCGGCGCCCGCATCTGCGGAGTTGATCTCCGCAAAGGACCGCTTATGTCCACCACGCTTCTCCCCTCGGAAAAGATCTCGCTGCCGCTTCTGCCGCTGCGCGACGTCGTCGTCTTCCCGCACATGGTCATCCCGCTGTTCGTCGGGCGGCCGAAATCGATCAAGGCCCTCGACACGGCGATGGAGTCCGGCAAGAGCATCATGCTGGTGGCGCAGAAGAACGCCGCCAAGGACGAGCCCGTCGCCGAGGACATTTACCCCATCGGCTGCGTGGCCAACATCCTGCAGATGCTGAAGCTGCCGGACGGCACCATGAAGGTGCTGGTCGAAGGCGCGCAGCGCGCCCACATCCACAGCATCCACGACCAGCAGACGCACTTCACCTGCGAGCTGACGCCGGTGACGCCGGAGGCGCAGACCAGCGCCGAGCTGGAGGCGCTGCGGCGGGCGATCGTCACCCAGTTCGACCAGTACGTGAAGCTGAACAAGAAGATCCCGGCCGAGATCCTGACCTCGATCGCCGGCATCGACGACCCGGGCCGGCTGGCCGACACGATCGCCGCCCACCTGCCGCTGAAGCTGGAGCAGAAGCAGAAGGTGCTGGAGATGTTCGGCCTGACCGAGCGCCTGGAGCACCTGCTGGCGCAGCTGGAGACCGAGATCGACATCCTGCAGGTGGAAAAGCGCATCCGTGGCCGCGTCAAGCGGCAGATGGAAAAGAGCCAGCGCGAGTACTACCTGAACGAGCAGGTCAAGGCGATCCAGAAGGAACTCGGCGAAGGCGAGGAAGGCGCCGACATCGAGGAGCTGGACAAGAAGATCAAGGCGGCGCGGATGCCCAAGCAGGCGCGGCAGAAGGCGGAAGCGGAGCTGAAGAAGCTGAAGCTGATGTCGCCGATGTCGGCCGAGGCGACCGTGGTGCGCAACTACATCGACACCCTGATCAGCCTGCCCTGGAAGAAAAAAAGCAAGATCAACAACGACCTGGCCAACGCGCAGAAGGTCCTCGACGAGGATCACTATGGGCTGGAGAAGGTCAAGGACCGCATCGTCGAATACCTGGCCGTGCAGCAGCGGGTCGACCGCCTGAAGGCGCCGATCCTCTGCCTGGTGGGCCCCCCGGGCGTGGGCAAGACCTCGCTCGGCCAGTCGATCGCGCGCGCCACCAACCGGAAGTTCGTGCGCATGGCGCTCGGCGGCGTGCGCGACGAGGCCGAGATCCGAGGCCATCGCCGCACCTACATCGGCTCGATGCCGGGCAAGATCCTGCAGAACCTGGCCAAAGTCGGTGTCAGGAACCCGTTGTTCTTGCTCGACGAAGTCGACAAGATGGGGCAGGACTTCCGCGGCGACCCGTCCTCCGCCTTGCTCGAGGTGCTCGACCCGGAGCAGAACCATACCTTCGTCGACCACTACGTCGAGGTCGACTACGACCTGTCGGACGTGATGTTCGTCGCCACCGCCAACACGATGAACATCCCGCCGCCGCTGCTCGACCGGATGGAGGTGATCCGGCTGTCCGGCTACACGGAGGACGAGAAGGTCAACATCGCCATGCGCTATCTGCTGCCGAAGCAGATGAGCAACAACGGCCTGAAGAAGGGCGAGCTGGAGGTCACCGAGGCGGCGGTGCGCGACATCATCCGCTACTACACGCGGGAAGCCGGCGTGCGCGCCCTCGAGCGCGAGCTGTCGAAGATCTGCCGCAAGGTGGTCAAGGGCGCGCTGCTGAAGAAGGGCAGCGGCAAGACGCGGGTGACGCCGCGCAACCTCGACAAGTTCCTCGGCGTGCGCCGTTACACCTTTGGCATGGCGGAAAAGGAGCCACAGGTCGGGCAGGTCACCGGGCTGGCGTGGACCGAGGTCGGCGGCGAACTGCTGACGATCGAGGTCGCGGTGATGCCGGGCAAGGGCAACACCATCCGCACCGGCTCTCTCGGCGACGTGATGAAGGAATCGGTCGAGGCGGCGCGCACGGTCGTTCGCAGCCGGGCGCGGCGGCTGGGCATCAAGGACGAGGTCTTCGACAAGACCGACATCCACATCCACATGCCGGAGGGCGCAACGCCGAAGGACGGCCCGAGCGCGGGCATTGCCATCACCACGGCGATGGTCTCGGCGCTCACCGGCATCCCGGTGCGGCCGGATGTCGCGATGACCGGCGAGATCACGCTGCGGGGCGACGTGCTGGCCATCGGCGGGCTGAAAGAGAAGCTGCTGGCGGCTCTGCGCGGCGGCATCAAGACGGTCCTCATTCCGGAGGAGAACGTCAAGGACCTTGCGGAGATCCCGGATAACGTCAAGAACCGCCTGGAACTGGTGCCCGTCAAGTGGATCGACAAGGTGCTGGAGGTGGCGCTGACGCGGCAGCCGGAACCGCTGGTTGACGAGGAAGCGCGGCCCGCTACCGAGCCGACCCCGGCGCCGCCGGCCGGCCAGGGCGAAGTCGTCAAGCACTGAACGCATCGCGCCTTGTCATCGAGACGATTGTTGTCTCGGCGACAAGGCGCGAGCGTTTTTTGGCTTGACACTGCCGGGTGCGCGCGGTGGAATTTCCCTGCATTGAACACGCGCCGCGGGCGATCGGTCGGCGCATTAACACGGTGGACAATAGGCGAAGCGATGACATCGCTGCGCCATGCCGGGACTAACGGAGAAAAAGGGGGGTCAGGTGAACAAGATGGAGTTGATCGAGCACGTTGCCAAACAAGCCGACATTTCCAAGGCTGCGGCAGGGCGCGCGCTTGAAGCGATGGTCGGCGGCATCCGTTCCGCGCTTAAGAAAGGCAATTCGGTAACGCTGGTCGGCTTTGGCACGTTCTCGGTCAGCAAACGCGCCGCGCGCACGGGGCGCAACCCGCGCACCGGCGCGTCGATCAAGATCAAGGCGGCCAAGGTCGCCAAGTTCCGTGCCGGCAAGGCGCTGAAGGATGCGATAAACTAACGTCATTCGGAGGCTTGCTCGGATCAGTCACTGCTTCAGTCGAGCCGCCGCGGCACCTCCGCACGCGCAGGGTGCTTAGCTCAGTGGGTAGAGCGGCGCCCTTACAAGGCGTAGGTCGGGAGTTCGAGCCTCTCAGCACCCACCAGTGCCGCGCACAAGATGTTTGGCGTCGCCGTTTCCGCAGCGGCGACGAGTAGTTCAAGCGGGGAGTGGTAGTTCAGTCGGTTAGAATACCGGCCTGTCACGCCGGGGGTCGCGGGTTCGAGTCCCGTCCACTCCGCCAGCATCTCCAAAGGCGAACGCAAGTTCGCCTTTTTCTTTTTCTCGCGGCCCTGCGCCGCGGCACCGACCACGGAAGCACCGATGTTCGATTCGATCCGATCGCACCGCCGCTGGCTGATGTTTTTCCTCGTGCTGCTGGTGTTTCCATCGTTCGTCGCCACCGGTATCTATGGCTACAACCGCTTCATGTCCGGCGAAGAAGCGGTGGCAAGGATCGGCGGTGAAACGATTTCGCCGCGGCAGTTCGAGGCCGCGCACCGCGAGCGGCTGCAGCAGATCCGGCAGGCGCTCGGCGACAACTTCGATCCGGCTGCCTTCGATACGCCGGCGGCGCGTGAGGCGAGCCTGAATGCCCTGCTGGGCGAGCGTGCCCTGCGCGCCGAGGCCGCCTCTTCGTATCTCGGGGTCAGCGAGAACCGGCTGCGGCAGGTGATCGCCTCCGTTCCCGCCTTTCAGCAGGACGGCAAGTTCTCCTACGAGCGCTATCGCACGCTGCTGGCGGCGCAGGGCATGAGCGAGGCGATGTTCGAGCAGCGCGTGCGAGAGGACCTGGCGCGGCAGGTGCTGCTCGACGGCGTCGCCCGCTCAGCCTTGGTGCCGGCCGCCGTTGCCGAACGGCTCGCGTCCCTGCTGCAAGAAACCCGCAGCGTGCGCGAAAAGGTCTTCCGCCCCGAGGATTTCGTTGCCCAGGTGAAGATCGATGAGGCGGCGATCCGTGGCCACTACGAGGCCAATCGCGCCCAGTTCGAGACCAAGGAAAGCATCGACGCCGAGCTGCTGGCGCTCACGCTCGACGACATTGCGCGCCAGGTCAGCGCGCCGGAGGCGGAACTGCGCAGCTACTACGAGCAGAACAAGGCCAGTTTCGCCGAGCCCGAGCAGCGCCGTGCCAGCCACATCCTGCTGACCGTGGGGGAGGGCGGATCGGCCCGGGACAAGGAGGGCGCGCGGAAGCTGGCGCAAGAACTGCTCGCGCGGGTGCGCGCCCGCCCGGAGGAGTTCGCCAAGCTCGCGCAGGAGCACTCAAAGGATCCGGGCTCGGCCAGCCAAGGCGGCGACCTCGGCTTCTTCGGCCGCGGCATGATGGTCAAGCCCTTCGAACAGGCGGCGTTCGCGCTGAAGCCCGGCGAGATCAGCGACATCGTCGAGTCCGAATTTGGGCTGCACATCATCCGCGTGACCGAGGTCAAGGGCGGTACGGTGCCGCCGTTCGAGCAGGTGAAGGCGCAGATCGAGTCGACCTACCGTCGCCAGCAGGCGCAGAAGAAGTTCGCCGAGGCGGCGGAGCAGTTCAGCAACCTCGTCTACGAGCAGGCCGACAGCCTGCAGCCGGCGGCCGACAAACTCGGCCTCTCGATCGTGGCGGTCCCGAACGTGACGCGCGAAGGCCCGCCGCCCGGCGCGCCGGGCGCGGCGCAGATGACGCCCGCGGTGGTGCAGGCGCTGTTTTCCGACGACGCGCTGAACAAGCGGCGGAACATCGCTGCCGTCGAGGTGGGTGGCAATGCGCTGGTCTCGGCGCGGGTGAAGGAGCACCGCCCGGCGCGCCTGCGACCGCTCGAGGAAGTGGCCGAGCAGATCCGCGCCCAACTGGTGCGCGAGCGCGCCGCAGCGCTGGCGCGCGAGGCGGCAACGAGCGCGGCCGAGTCGCTGCGCAAGGCGCCGAGCGAGGCTGGCTTCTCCCCGCCGCGATCCGTCACCCGCGGCCAGGCGCCGGGCCTGTCCGCCGAGGCGGTGCGCCGCGTGATGCAGGTGCCGGCCGACAAGCTGCCGGCCTTCGTCGTCGCCGAGGCCGGCGGCGGGGCGCAGGCGGTCTACTGGATTCTCGATGCCAAGGTGCCGGAGAAGACCGACGGGCAAGCCATCGCCCAGCTGCGGCGCGGCATCGAGCAGCAGCAGGCCGCGGCGGACGACCTCGCGTATGTCGCCGAACTGAAGCGCAAGCACAGGGCCGAAGTCGTCCGACCGCCGCGAAGCACCGCTGAGAGCAAGAAGTAGCGCGGCGGCGCCGGCCGCCCGTGGCAGCACCGTGAGCGCGGCCGGCGCGAGCCTTCGCCGCTGCCGCGCGGCACCGCCAACGTGCGGGAAACTGGGGGTGTTCTGCGGCACCGCCGCGACGCTCGCTGTCGCTGGCCTGAAGCCGAACGCCTTCAGGGCGCGGCGAGTATGGCTGCGGCGCGGGCGAAGTCGGCCTCGCTTTCACTGTCGAGGCGGATTTCGAGCGCCTGCGCGGACTGCCGGAAGTTGCGCTCCAGCGAGCGTCGGTAGGCGGGGTCGTAGTGCTCCTCGAGCAGCAGCCGCACCATGTCGTCCCAGCGGCGCGCCTTGGCCAGTTGCTTCCAGCGCTCGACGCGCTCGTGGCCGTGCAGCCCGACCAGGCAGTCGAGCTGCCGCAGCAGCGCCGGGACGTCCGCTTCGAAGTGGGCGTACTCGTCGCGCAGCAGGCGCACGCGTGCACCGACGTCGAGCTGCAGCCGGATGCACTCCGCGGCCCGCATGTGCTCGATCAGGGCATCGGGCAGGCGCAACTGCCCCACCTTGCGGCTTTCGGACTCGACGAACACCGGCCGCCGCGGGTCGAACTGCCGCAGGGCCCACCACAATCGCGTCTCGAAGCGCTTCTGCGTCGGTTGCGGGGACTGCGGCAGCGCACCGAGCACCGAGCCGCGATGCTCTGCGATCGCTTCCAGGTCGAGCACCTGCGCACCGCAGTCGGACAGGTGGCGCAGCAGCCGGCTCTTGCCGCTGCCGGTCGGACCGCAGATGACGCGCAGCGCGAACTTCGCGGGCCAGACCTCCAGATCGGCGATCACCTGGCGGCGGAAGGCGCGATAGCCGCCTTCGAGCTGCCGGGCTGGCCAGCCCACCGCGGTCAGCACCTGGACCATGGCCGCGCTGCGCTGGCCACCGCGCCAGCAGTACACCAAGGGCCGCCACCCCTTGGGCTGGGCGGCGAAGCGCTCCTCGAGATGGCGTGCGATGTTGCGGGCCACTAGCACGGCGCCACGGCGCCTGGCCGCGAACGCCGACTCCACGTTGTGCAAAGTGCCGATCAACGCGCGCTCTTCGTCGTCGAGGACCGGGCAGTTGATCGCGCCGGGCAGATGATCCTCGGCAAACTCGCGCGGGCTGCGCACGTCGATGATCGCGTCGAAGCCGGCGAGATCGGCCATGGCCTCGGCGCAGGCAATGCTGGTGCGGAGCATGCGAGAAAAAGTGGCGCCCGAAGTTGCCGCCGGCGGATTCGGGCCGGGTTGCTACTTGCCGGCCGATCGCAGCAGCGGCGCCAGTTGCGGCCAGACGGTAGCGAGCATGCGCGGTTGCGCGCGCTCGGCGGGGTGAATGCGATCGGCCTGGAAGTAGGAGAGATCCTCCGCGAAGCCGTCGAGCAGGAAGGGCACCAGCGGCACCTTTTCCTCGGCCGCGAGCTGCGTATAGACGGCGGCGAAGCGCTCGGCGTAATCGCGGCCGTAGTTGGGCGGGATGCGCATGCCGATCAGCAGCACGCGCGCGCCGGAGGCGCGGCTGGCGCGGATCATCGCCGCCAGGTTGTCGCGCATTGTCGCCAGCGACAGCCCTCGCAGCCCGTCGTTGGCGCCGAGCTGGATGATCACGATGGCCGGACGATGCCGCTGCAGCAACTGCGGCAGCCGCGTGCGGCCGCCGCTGGTGGTCTCGCCGCTGATGCTCGCATTGACGAGGCTATACTCGCGCGCCTCCTTGGACAGCCGCTCGGCAAGCAGGCTTACCCAGCCAGTATCGCGCGGCAGCCCGTACTCGGCGGACAGGCTGTCGCCGAGCACCAGGATCACCGAGGTCTTGCCGCTGGCGGTGCTTGCCGCGGCGAGCACCGCCACCAGCAGCGCGGCACGCAGCCACGCGGCAGCCAGCTTCAGCACGGACGATGAGTTCGCAACAACGCGCCAACGATGCGCCGACCGTGGCGCTGCAAGCGAGGGGATTGACCAAGATTGTTCAGGATGCCACTGGCCGCCTGACGATTTTGGATGATATCAACCTCGACATCGCCGCCGGTGAAACGGTGGCGATCGTCGGTGCCTCCGGCTCCGGCAAGTCGACGCTGCTTGGCCTGCTCGCCGGGCTGGACGTGCCCACGGGCGGCGAGGTGCGGTTGTTCGGCACCAGCCTGTTCGACCACGACGAGGACGGCCGCGCCCGCGTCCGCGCGCAGAACATTGGCTTCGTCTTCCAGTCGTTCCAGCTCTTGCCGCACCTGACGGCGCTGGAGAACGTGCTGCTGCCGATGGAGCTATCGGGGCGCACGCCCGACGGCAACGATGCGATGCGCGCGGCGCGCGAGATGCTGGCGCGCGTCGGGCTGGCCGAGCGGCTTTCGCACTACCCGAAAACACTGTCCGGCGGCGAGCAGCAGCGGGTGGCGCTGGCGCGCGCTTTCGTGCTGCGGCCGCCGCTCCTGCTGGCCGACGAGCCGACCGGAAGCCTCGACGCCCGCACCGGCGAGGCGGTGATCGAGCTGATGTTCGAGTTGAACCGCGAGCGCGGCTCCACCCTGGTGCTGGTCACGCACGACGCGCAGATCGCCGCCCGCTGCGGCCGGCGCATCGAGTTGCAGGCTGGGCGCATCGTCGGCGGCTGAAAGGCCGTCAGTGCTTGGCCGCGCCCCCCATGGCGCGGCGGCGGTTCATCGTCGCTCTTGTTACTGCAGTCGCGCTGCGTGCGGCAAGTTCGGGCCGCGCGCGACGCACTCTGCGCAACTTCTGAGCCTTCTCGCTACCGGGCGCGATCGCGCAGCGACGCCAGGCGTTTTGCCGCCAGCGGCGCGACGTCGCTCGCCACCAGCCCGATGTCGGCGCCAAAGTCGTCGGCCGCCGCGCCATGCAGCCACACCGCGGCGTAGACGGCCTGCAGGACGTCGCCGCACTGGCCTGCCAGCGCGGCGATCATGCCGGCGAGAACGTCGCCGGTGCCCGCGCTGGCCAGCGCCGGTGACCCCGTCGGGTTGATGGCGTAGCGGCCATCCGTCGTGGCGATCACGCTGCCGGCGCCCTTGAGCACCACGAGCGCCGACAGCCGACGCGCCAGTTCGATCGCATGGCCAATGCGGTCCGCCTGCACCGCAGAGGAGGCAACGCCTAGCAGCCGCGCCGCCTCC
>CALGWX010000272.1 GCA_937936215.1 uncultured Burkholderiaceae bacterium
CGCGGCACGATGACCGCGCAGTCCAGCGCCCGGTTGTTTCGGCAGGCTCGCAGCTTGACCGGATCATCCCTGCACAGCGTGGTTGCCCGAAGCGCGGCCGCCCGAAGCCCGGCCGCCCGCCGAGGACAGGCCAAACCCACCGACGTCGTGCTTGCCTCCTCAGGCGGGGCGTGCCAGCGGCGCGACAGCGTGAAGAAGTCGCGGCACGCCGCGTGGGGATGCGGCAAGCCTTGTTCCGGGGCGGGGCCTGCGGTCTCGGACTGCTCCACCGAGTCCAGGGCGCAGACGATTCGCGCGCAGCCTCGCAGCTGGCTGTTGCTGTACAGGTGATGGCCAGCCGCGCGCTCGTCGAACCGCCGCGCGCTCGTCGAACCGTCGGGCAAAGGCGGGACGAGGGCGCTCGGGCGCCGCCGAGCGCTGCCGGGTAGCACCGGGCACCCGGCCCTACTGCCGGCGCGGCCGAGCCGCCGCCACGCGCGCGGCACCACGCTCGCGGCCTACACGCGGTCGTCGCCTCGACCGCTGTCCTCGACGTCGCTGAACTCGGCCGCGAGGAGCGCCTCGCCCCGCTCAAGGATGAAGTAGCGCAGCGCCTCGGCCGCCGGCGAGGCCGGCCGGCCCATCGGCGAGATCACGTGCCAGCGGCGCACCAGCGGCAGTCCCTCGACCTCGGGCGCGACCAGCACGCCGCGGCGCAGCTCGTCGCCGATCGTGTGCAGCGACAGCAGCGCGATTCCCAGCCCGGAGGCGACCGCTTGCTTGATCGCCTCGTTACTTGGCAGCTCGAAGATGATCCGCGGCGCAATGCGCTGCTCGCGAAAATAGTGCTCGAGCGCGTTGCGCGTGCCCGAGCCCGCCTCGCGGGCGATGAAGGGCAGCTCGGCCAGGCTCAGGGCCGGCACGTAGCCCATGCGGCGGGCAAGCACATGATCCGGCGGTGTGACCAGCACCAGGGGGTGGCGGGCGAACGGCTCGGCGCGCAGCGCCAGTTCCCGCGGCGGCTGGCCGGCGATGGCGAGGTCGAGTTCGTGGCGCTGCAGGCCGGTGAATACCTCGTCGCGGCGCGCGCCGATCACGGGCGCGACCTCGATGCCCGGATGCTCGCGCTGGAACGTGGCCAGCAGGCGGAACGCGAAGTGCTGCGCTGTGCTCAGGAAGCCGATCTTCAGCTGGCCGCCGCTCAGGCCGCGGAAGCGCGCGAGCAGGTCCTCCGCCTCCCTCAGCATCGCCAGCATCTTGCGCGCGTAGGCCAGCACGTATTCGCCCGCGACCGTCAGCGAGACGGCGCGCCCGCGGCGCTCGAGCACCGGCAGCCCGACCTGGCGCTCCAGTTCGCGGATCTGCATCGACACGGCCGCCGGCGTCAGGTGCAGTGCCTCGGCGGCCCGGCTGAGGTTGCCGTGCTGGGCCACAGCGGCGAAGACCTTGAGCTGACGCAGGGTGACGTTCATGGGGCTGCCGAGCCAGAGAACTTTAAGAACATCTGAAATCAGAGAAAAGCAATCGTGACTTTACCTTAAGGAGAGCAGACCTTAACGTTCACGGGGTCGCAGTTGCGGAATCGATCCGCTGGCTGCCTGGCCCCCGGGAGATCACCGATATGCCGCTGTCCAAACGCCGCACCCTGACGCAGTACCTGATCGAAGAGCGCCGCCGCTTTCCGGAAGCCAGCGGCGCGCTGAACGCGCTGATCCTCGACGTGGCGCTGGCGGCGAAAGCGATTTCACGCGCCGTGAGCTTCGGCGAACTCGGCGACCCGATGAGCGCGCAGCTGATCGCCGCCGCGCAAACCCATGAGCCGGTGGTCAACGTCCAGGGCGAGGTGCAGAAGGCGCTCGACGTCGTCAGCAACGAGATCTTCCTGCGCACCTCCGAGTGGGGCGGGCATCTGGCCGGCATGGGCTCCGAGGAAATGGAAGCCCCCTACCAGATCCCCGCGCAATACCCGCGCGGCAAATACCTGCTGGTGTTCGACCCGCTCGACGGCTCGAGCAACATCGACGTCAATGTCTCGGTGGGCAGCATCTTCTCGATCCTGCGCGCGCCGGAGGAAGTGATCGCGAGCGGCCGCGATGTCACCGCCGCGGACTTCCTGCAGCCGGGCGCCACGCAGGTCGCCGCCGGCTACGCCATCTACGGGCCAGCGACCATGCTGGTGATCACGGTGGGCAACGGCGTGGCCGGCTTCACGCTCGACCACAACGTCGGCGAGTTCAAGCTGACGCACCCCAACATCCGCGTGCCAGCCGACGCCCAGGAGTTCGCGATCAACTCCAGCAATGCCCGCTTCTGGGAGCCGCCGGTGAAGCGCTACGTCGACGAGTGCCTGGCCGGCAAGACTGGCCCCCGCGGCAAGGACTTCAACATGCGCTGGATCGCCTCGCTGGTGGCCGAGGCGCACCGGATCCTGATGCGCGGCGGCGTCTTCATGTACCCGAAGGACACCAAGGATCCGAGCAAGCCGGGGCGGCTGCGGCTGCTGTACGAGGCCAACCCGATCGGCTTCATCATGGAACAGGCCGGCGGCCGGGTCAGCACCGGTCGCGAGTCGGTGCTCGGCGTGCAGCCGACCAGCCTGCACCAGCGTATCGGCCTGATCTTCGGCTCGAAGAACGAGGTCGAGCGCATCGAGCACTATCACGCCGAGTACGACGCCGGCACCGACAAGCCGTACGTGTCGCCGCTGTTCAACGAGCGCTCGCTGTTCCGGCCCGAGGCGCTGACCTGAGGCCCGCCCGTCGACCGCGGCCAGCCCCGATCCATTCGTAGAGGGAGAGCAAGGTGTCAAGAAAGTTTCCGATCATCGCCGTGACCGGCTCCTCCGGCGCCGGAACCACCACGGTCATGCAGAGTTTTCAGCACATCTTCCGCCGCGAGGGCATCAAGGCGCAGATCGTCGAGGGCGACTCCTTCCACCGCTACAACCGCGCCGAGATGCGCGCCAAGATGAAGGAGGCGGAGGCCGCCGGCAACAAGCACTACTCGCACTTCGGCCCGTACGCCAACCTGCTGGAGGAGTTGGAGGCGCTGTTCCGCGGCTACGGCGAGACCGGCCGCGGCCGGGTGCGCAAGTACGTGCACGACGCCGCCGAGGCGGCCGAGTACGGTGTCGAGCCCGGCTGCTTCACCGAGTGGAAGGACATCGAGCCGGGAAGCGACCTGATGTTCTACGAGGGGCTGCACGGCGCCTACGTCGACGACAAGATCAACATCGCCCGCCACGTCGACCTACTGGTCGGCGTGGTGCCGATCATCAACCTGGAGTGGATCCAGAAGCTGCACCGCGACAAGCGGCAGCGCGGCTACTCGCAGGAGGCGGTCGTCGATACCATCCTGCGCCGGATGCCGGACTACGTGAACCACATCTGCTCGCAGTTCACGCACACGCACGTGAACTTCCAGCGCGTGCCGGTGGTGGACACCTCCAATCCGTTCATTGCCCGCGACATCCCCAGCGCCGACGAGAGCCTTTGCGTGATCCGCTTCGCCAACCCGAAGGGAATCGACTTCCCCTACCTGCTGTCGATGCTGCACGACTCCTGGATGACGCGCCCGAACACCATCGTCTGCCCCGGCGGCAAGATGGGCCTGGCGATGCAGCTGATCTTCACGCCGATGATCCTGCGCCTGATGGACCTGAAGCGGCGCGGCTGACGCGCCTTTGCGGAGAACCTCCCGAATGAACGCCCCCGAGACCCTCGCCGAGCGCGCCCGCGCCGCCCGCGAACGCGCCAACGCGCTGCGCTTCCTCGCCATCGACGCCGTCAACGCCGCCAAGAGCGGGCACCCCGGCATGCCGATGGGCATGGCCGACATCGCCGAGGTGCTGTGGCGAAAGTTCCTCAAGCACGATCCCGCGGAGCCGCGCTGGCCCGACCGCGACCGCTTCGTGCTGTCCAACGGCCACGGCTCGATGCTGCTGTACGCCCTGCTGCACCTGACCGGCTACGACCTGCCGCTCGAGGAGCTGAAGAACTTCCGCCAGTTGCACTCGAAGACCCCGGGTCACCCCGAGACCGGGCTCACCCCCGGCGTGGAGACCACCACCGGTCCGCTCGGGCAGGGGCTGGCCAATGCGGTCGGCATGGCGCTGGCCGAGAAGCTGCTGGCGGCGCGCTTCAACCGCCCCGGGCACGACATCGTCGACCACCGCACCTGGGTTTTCCTCGGCGACGGCTGCCTGATGGAAGGCGTGTCGCAC
>CALGWX010000273.1 GCA_937936215.1 uncultured Burkholderiaceae bacterium
CGGTTTGCCGTCGCTCATCGGGGCTTCCTCTGCGCTGCGCGCCACGGGGCCGAGCGCGGTGGGCGAAGTGGGATCGGGCAAGGGCGGCTTGCGCCCGCCCCGGTGTGCCCGGCCGCGCCGGCAGGCGCCGCCGTGGAGCGGCCGGGCGTGTCCGTCGGACTCCCATCTCGCGCGACCGTGGGTGTTCGGCAACGCGCGGGGGTCCGGCCGGACGCGTCCGCCGCATTCCCCTGTCGCGCCGCTCCCTGCCGGGCCGCGCGCTGCGGGCGGGCGAAGGCGCTCATCGCCTCGTCATCGCCGCAAGGCCGCACAACGGCGGCGACACGCGCGCAACGTGCATCGCCCCTTACCCCTGGAAGGCCGCGCGCAGCGACCCGGCGACCGCCTCCGGGATCGGCGCCGGCAGCGGGATCGAGCGGTAATCGTCGAGCCGCACGATCACATTGCCTTCGGCATCGACCACGCGGCAGTCGAAGCGCCCGGGCGCTACCTGCTTGGCCGTGGCCACCAGTGCCCCCTTGGCCTTGGCCGGATCCCTAAGCACGCGCGCGCCGCCGACATGCAGCGGCAGCGCCAGCTGCCCTTCGTTACCCGCTTGCCACAGGCCAGCGGTCTGGAAGCACAGCTCGACCAGCCGCGGCGCCGTGGCCAGCGGCTGTTGCGCCGGCTGGTGGTTCTCCGGCAGCGGATCGGCGAGCCGCGCGGCCGCCTGATCCTCATCGCGCCACGCCGACTCGACGACGCGATACGCCGGGCCGTGGAAGTAGAAGGCGTAGACCTGCCCGGCGTCGAGCCGGGCGCCGTTGCTGGGGCTGACCGGCTTGGCCTTCTCGGCCTTGGGCCGCGAGCGCGCCAGCCGCACCGTGCCGGTGAAGTGCACCGTACGCTGCGGCTTGTCCTGGCCCGGCAGTTGCCGCTCGGCCATCAACCGGCAGCGCGCCAGCAGCTCCTCGCCGGCCGGCGCCACCACCGCCTGCACGATGATCTCGCGCGGCTCGTCGCGGAAGAACTTCAGCGGTGCGGCGAAATCGACGTCCTCGACCGCGACGACCTGATACTCCGGCGCCAGCAGGCGTGCCGCCTCGGCGAAGGCCTCCATGCCCATCACGCCGGGCAGGACCGGGATGCCGTCGATGCGGTGGTCGTTCAGGAACGGCTGCTGTTTCGGATCGAGCACCGTGCGCACGACGATGCCGTCGTACACGCTGAGCGCGGCCTGGCCCACCATCGGCCCGGCGCGGTCGGCCACAAGCGCGGCCGGATCGACGCCGCCGCTCGGATGCAGCTCGGCCGCCATCAGGCCGAGTTCGCCGGCGACGATGACCTCGCCGCGATAGTCCGACGACAGCAGCTCGCGTCGGATCCACGCCACGCCGGCCTCCGGCGGCAGAAGCTGCACGCCGGCCATCTCCATGATCTTCGGGATCGAGCCGCGCGTGGCCATGCCGATGCCGCCCCACGCAGTCCAGTCGAGCGCCAGCGCGCGCGTTTGCGGCCGCACCCGGCGGAAGTGGCTGGCGATCTTGCACAGCAGGTCGTTGGCGGCCGAGTAGTCGGTCTGGCCCTGGTTGCCGAACCGCCCGGCGACCGACGAGAACGCCACCGTGGCGCCGACCGGCATCTCGCCGACCGCCTTCATCACGTTGAACCAACCGTCGCTCTTGACGCCGAAGACGAGGTCGAACTCGCGCGGCTCCTTCTCCGGCAGGTTGCGGCTGATCTCCAGCCCCGCCGCGTGCAGCAGCACGTCGATGCGGCGGGAGCGGTCGCGCACCTGCGCGATGGCACCGGCAACGGCTGCGGCGTCGGTCAGATCGACCGCGTAGTAGTGCGCGGTGCCGCCGGCGGCCTCCACCGCCTGTACCGCCGTGAGCGCCGCGTTCAGCCGCTCGATGCGGGCCAGCTCACGCTCGATCGCCACGGGCGTGGCCTTGCCGCCCGCCGCCTTGATGCGGGCGGCAAGCGTGGCCTTCAGCCCCTCGCGGTCGGCGCGGAAGGCGGCGAGGTCCGGATCGTTGCGATCCGGCGCGGGGGTGAGGTCCAGCAGGTGGAAGGTGCCGCCCGAGGCCGCCGCCAGATCGGCGGTGATCGCCGAGACGATGCTGCCGGCCGCGCCGGTGACCACGAACACGCTGTCCTTGCCGAGCGAAAGGCTCGCGCCAGCGGGCCGGCCATCGACGAGCGGCGGGAACGGCGCCTCGAGGAAGGCGATGCCGAAGCGATCGCCGCCGACGCGGCCAATCTCCACCGCGCCTGGGTCGAACAGCGTTTCCTCGACCAGTTGCTCCGCGATCGCGGCGTCCTTCACGCTAGCGCCGAAGTCAACCGCCTTGACCAGCGCCGCCGGACGCTCCTTGCGGTACGACTTCGCAAAGCCGGTCACCGCGCCGCCGAGCGGCTGCGTGGCGCCCTCGGCGTCGAAGCCGTGCAGGCCGCCCAGGCGCGTGGCAGCGACGAGGAACGGGCTCGCCTCGTACAACTGCCGCATCGTCGCGTAAAGGGCCTTTACGCGCCGCCGCAGCGCCTCCTGCCAGGCCGGCAGGTCGAGCGCGGCAAGGTCGCCCTCGTCGTCCAGCGCCGGCAGCCAGTAGACGCCGGCAATCGGTCCCTCCTGCTGCCACTGCGCCAGTTGCGCCGTCAGCGCATCCGTCGACAGGCCGGCGGGCAGCGCAAGCACCTTCGCGCCGGCCTCGGCCAGCCGCTTGCCCAGCGCCTTGGCCACACCGCCTTCGTCGCTCATCACCACGACGCGGGCGCCGGCCAGCTCGATCCCCGTGGCCAGGCAACGGCCGGCGGCGGGGCGCAGCGACGGCACCGGGATTCGGCGCGGCAAGGCATCCACCGCGGCGAGGTCACCGCGCACCACCGGCGGCGCCTCTGGTCGCGCGGGCGGCGCGGCCTCGGCGGCGGCCTTCACCGCCGGCGCTGCCGCGGCCAGTCCCGCGCGTTCGCGGACCCAGTTGGCCACATGGCGCAGGGTCGGAAAGTCGCGTAGCTTCAGGTTCGGATCGCGCTCGACGCCATAGTGGCCGCGCACGGCTGCGAAGACCTCCGCCTGCTTGACGGTGTCGACGCCCAGATCGGCTTCGAGGTCGAGGTCGGGGCCGAGCAGATCCGGCGGGTAGCCGGTCATTTCGGCCACGATCTTCGTCACCTGCGCCAGCACCGCGTCCTCGCTGAGTGCGCCGCCGGCGGCCGCAGCGGGGCCTTGCGCCTCGGCCACAGTCGCCGCCATGGCCGGCGCATCGACGGCTGCCGTTGCCGCGCTCGCCGCCGGCGCGACGGGCGCCGCGGCCGGCGCCGTGGCGGCCGGTGAAGCGGCGGCCGGGCTGGCAGCGATGCCGCCTGCCGACGGCGCTTCGCCCAGGCCGGCGCGCTGCCGCACCCACGATGCGACGTGGCGCAGGGTCGGGAAGTCGCGCAGCTTCAGATTCGGGTCGCGCTCCACCCCGTAGTGGCCGCGCACCGCGGCGAAGACCTCCGCCTGCTTCACGGTGTCCACACCGAGGTCGGCTTCGAGGTCGAGGTCGGGGTCGAGCAGCTCGGCCGGGTAGCCGGTCATCTCGGCCACGATCTTCGTGACCTGCTCCAGCACCGGGTCGGCCGCGGCGGACGATGCCGCTGCGGTTGCGGCTGCAGCCGGGGCTGACGCGGCGGGCGCGGCCGCAGCCATGGTTGATGCGGCGGCAGCGGCGGAGGCCGCGGGTGCTGCCGTCGACGGCGCGGCGGGCACCGCAGTCGCCACCGCGGCAGTGGCAGTCGCCGCCGGCACCTCGCCCAGCCCGGCTTTCTGCCGTACCCACGCCGCCACATGGCGCAGCGTCGGGAAGTCGCGCAGCTTCAGATTCGGGTCGCGCTCCACCCCGTAGTGACCGCGCACCGCCGCGACGACCTCCGCCTGCTTGACGGTGTCCACGCCGAGGTCGGCTTCGAGGTCGAGGTCCGGGTCGAGCAGGTCGGCCGGGTAGCCGGTCATCTTCGACACGATGGCCGTCACTTCGGCCAGCACCGGGTCGGCCGCGGCGGACGATGCCGCTGCGGTTGCGGCTGCAGCCGGGGCT
>CALGWX010000274.1 GCA_937936215.1 uncultured Burkholderiaceae bacterium
CGCGGGCGGCGGCGCCGGGATGCCGACTCCACCACGCGGCACCGCGGCAATGACTCGCCGCCAGCTGAACGCGCGCGCTCGAGAAACAGGCAGCGTGAAGGGCACATCGAGCCGCCGCCAGGTGCAGCGCCGGGACGCCGACCGCACCAAGCGGCATGGCAGCAATGACGCCGCGCCAGCCCGGGACACGTGCAAAGCGCCGTCGTCGGCTCGGCCTTGCATCTTTGCCGGTCAAGGTCCCGGTTGCGCGCCCTCGGCGCCCGCGGTCGATGATCTGCGCGACCCGTGTGTTCGCGCCCGGGCGCCCGCCCGTTGGCTCAATCGCCTCCCGGCAGCCGCACCAGGTGTTGCCCGGTCTTCTCGTCCTTGGTCACCACCAGCAGCCCGCGCGCGGCCATGTCGTCGAGCAGCGCGGCGAAGCCCTTGTAGCCGTGGTAGCTCTCGTTGAATTCCGGCCGGCGGCGCTTTAGCGCCTGCTTGACCATCGAGGCGTAGATGCGCTCGTCGGAGCCGCGCGCCTCGATCAGCTCCTCGAGCGTCTCGAGCACCAGGTCGATGGCGGCCTGGCGGCGGCGGCCGGCCTCGTCATCGCCCTTCTCCTCCCGCGCCTGCTCCGCCGCGGGCTCGGCGGCCTCCTTGCCTTCCTTGCGGTGCTTGTCGGCCTTCTTCGGCTCGTCCTTCTTGGCCGCCTTCTTCGCCGCGCTCTTCTTCTTCGCCTCGGCCACCCGCACGAGGTCGTCGTAGAAGATGAACTCGTCGCAGTTCTTGATCAGCAGGTCGGAGGTCGACGCCTTGACGCCGACCCCGATCACGCGCTTGTTGTTCTCTCGCAGCTTGGATACCAGCGGCGAGAAGTCCGAGTCGCCGCTGATGATGACGAAGGTGTCGACGTGCGCCTTCGTGTAGCAGAGGTCGAGCGCGTCGACCACCATGCGGATGTCGGCGGAGTTCTTGCCGCTGACGCGAACGTGCGGGATCTCGATCAGCTCGAACGCGGCCTCGTGCATGCCGGCCTTGTAGCTCTTGTAGCGCTCCCAGTCGCAGTACGCCTTCTTGACGACGATGCTGCCCTTGACCAGCAGTTTCTCGAGCACGGTCTTGATCGAGAACTTGTCGTACTTCGCGTCCTGCACGCCGAGGGCGATGTTCTCGAAGTCGCAGAACACCGCCATGTTGTTGATCTCTGCCGCGGCCATCGGGGATTCCTGCTGGGGAAGCCGCGCAGTCTAGTGGCGGCGACGCGGCCCCGCGGAGCCGGGCGGCGCGGCGGCCGGCCGCGGCCGGCACCTCGGCGCAACCTACAGCGGCACCTTCGGCTCGAACTTGCTGCGCTTGACGGCGAAAAAGCTGCGCACGTTGCGCACGTTGGCCTGCGCGGTGAGCACGCGGTGGGCAAACGCGTGATAGGCGGCCACGTCTGGCACGTGCACCACGAGCACGAAGTCCGGCCCCGAGGCGACGCGATAGCACTGCTGCACCTCCGAGGCGGCGCCAACGTGCGCCTCGAAGCGGTCCAGTTCCTCGGCCGTCTGCTGCGCCAGCGTCACCTCGACGATCGCGGTCACGCCGCCGGCCGCCGCCGGGCTCACGATGGCGACGCGCCGTTCGATCACGCCAGCGTCCACCAGCCGCCGCACACGGCGCAGGCTGGTGGCCGGCGACACGTGCGCGCGGCGCGCGAGTTCGTCGTTGGTCAGCGCGCAGTCTTCCTGCAGCAGGGCGAGCAGCCGGCGGTCGGTGGCGTCGAGTTCGATGGCGGCGGGGTTCATGCGAGAGGTACGGAGGGATTCGGTGGCGTCAGCCGGTGCGGGGCCGTCGATCGAGCCGGCGCGCTGGGCGGCCGGACCCCGCGCGGGTGGTCGCCACCCGCAGGGGTCGCCTTCCGCCGCAGCGGCGGAGACCGATCACGCCGCGTGCTCGCGCGGCGGCTGGCCGGCAACTGCCTGTTGCCAAAGCAGCCAAGACCGTCTTGCCGCACAGGGCGCCGACATGGATGCGTAAACGCGGTATCCCGTCCGCCGTTCATGACGGACAAGCTGGCCATTTATCGCAAGAATATTTCGATTTCATAGAGTTGTGCAACTTTCTTTCTTTCATTGATGTATTTCGCAAACATCTCTCTCGGAATGAAGCGTAGCCTCTGACAATATCGCTTGAATTGGGGAGGATCTCATGTGCGGAATCGTCGGCGCCGTCGCGCAGCGGAACATCGTCCCGGTGCTCGTCGAGGGCCTGCGGCGGCTCGAATACCGCGGCTACGACTCCTGCGGCATCGCCGTCCACGCCGACGGCATGCTCAAGCGCGCCCGCAGCGTGGCGCGGGTGGCCGAGCTGGAAGCGCAGACGCGCGACCTGCCCGGCTTCACCGGCATCGCCCACACCCGCTGGGCCACGCACGGCGCGCCGACCACCGACAACGCGCACCCGCACTTTTCCGCCGGCCCCGGCGCGGCCAAGAAGGGCGCGCGGATCGCGCTGGTGCACAACGGCATCATCGAGAACTACGAGGAACTGCGCCGCAAACTGATCGCCGCCGGCTACGTCTTCGACAGCCAGACCGACACCGAGGTCATCGCCCACCTGATCGACCGGCTCTACGAGGGCGACCTCTTCGAAGCGGTGCAGCGCGCGGTCAAGATGCTGCACGGGGCGTATGCGATCGCCGTGTTCTGCCGCGACGAGCCGCACCGCGTCGTCGGCGCCCGCAAGGGCTCGCCGCTCGTGGTGGGCCTGGGCCGCGGCGAGAACTTCCTCGCCTCCGACGCGCTGGCCTTGGCCGGCACCACCGACCGCATCATCTATCTGGAAGAAGGCGACGTCGTCGACCTGCAGCTCGGTCGCGTGTGGATCGTCGACGGCGAGGGGCGGCCGGTCGAGCGGCTGGCGCGCACGGTCTCCGGACACTCCAACGCGGTCGAGCTGGGGCCGTACCGCCACTTCATGCAGAAGGAGATCTTCGAGCAGCCGCGCGCGCTCGGCGACACCATCGACGACATCACCGAGATCTCGCCGGCGCTGTTCGGCGAGGCGGCGATCGACGTGCTGCCGCGGGTGGACAGCGTGCTGATCCTCGCCTGCGGCACCAGCTACTACGCCGGTTCGGTGGCGCGCTACTGGCTGGAGGCGATCGCCGGCATCCCGACCACGGTAGAGATCGCCAGCGAGTACCGCTACCGGGCCTCGGTGCCCAACCCGAACGCGCTGGTGGTGGTGGTGTCGCAGTCGGGTGAGACCGCCGACACGCTGGCGGCGCTCAAACACGCCAAGAGCCTCGACATGCACCGCACGCTGGCCATCTGCAACGTGGCCACCAGCGCGATGGTGCGCGAGACCGCGATGCAGTTCATCACCCGCGCCGGCGTGGAGATCGGCGTGGCCTCGACCAAGGCGTTCAC
>CALGWX010000275.1 GCA_937936215.1 uncultured Burkholderiaceae bacterium
CACAAGGCCGTCGACCTGGCCGAAGCCCGCTACCGGGGGCTGGTGATCTGGTCGCCGGACGAGCCGTTTTCGGTCGGCGCCGACCTGCAGGCGATGCTGCCGGTGTTCATGTCCGGTGGCGCCAAGGCGATCGGGCCGGAGGTCGAGAAATTCCAGCAGGCGATGATGCGGCTGAAGTATGCGCAGGTGCCGGTGGTGGCCGCTGTCAGCGGCATGGCGCTCGGCGGCGGCTGCGAGACGCTGCTGCACTGCGCTCGCCGGGTGGCGAGCCTGGAGAGCTACATCGGCCTGGTCGAGGTCGGCGTCGGCCTCATCCCCGGCGGCGGCGGGCTGAAGGAGGGCGCGCTGCGCGCCGCCATGGCCGCGCAGGCGGCCGGCGCGACCGACGTCTTTCCGTTCGTGAAAAATTGGTTCACCAACGCGGCGATGGCCAACGTCGCCAAGTCGGCGCTGGAGGCGCGGGCGATGGGCTACCTGCTGCCCGCCGACGTGATCGTCTTCAACAACCACGAACTGCTGTGGACGGCCATCGGCGAGGCGTTCGCGATGAGCGCCACTGGTTACCGGCCGCCGCTGAAGGTCAAGGGCTTCCCGGTCGCCGGCCGCAACGGGGTGGCCACCATCAAGGGGCAGCTGGTCAACATGCGCGACGGCGGCTTCATCAGCGCCCACGACATGCTGCTGGCCACCTACATCGCCGAGGTGCTGTGCGGCGGCGACGTCGAGACCGGCGCGCTGGTCGACGAGCAGTGGCTGCTCGATCTCGAGCGCAAGTACTTCCTGCAACTGGTGGCGCATCCGAAGTCGCAGGAACGGATGATGGGCATGCTGCAGACCGGCAAGCCGGTCAGGAATTGACCGCATTCCCGCGCGCGGCAGGCGCGGCCGCCGGGACACGGGAGAACCAGGGGGCGCAACTCGTCGCTTCGTTCTCGCCCCGCCAGGACAACGATGCTTCGTGGAGAACGTGAAATGAGACAAGTGCAGGACGCCTACATCGTCGCCGCTACCCGCACGCCGATCGGCAAGGCGCCGAAGGGCGCGTTCAAGAACACCCGCCCCGACGATCTGCTGGTGGCGGCGATCCGGGGCGCGCTGGCGCAGGTGCCGTCGCTCGACCCCAAGGCCATCGAGGACGCGATCGTCGGCTGCGCGATGCCGGAGGCCGAGCAGGGGCTGAACGTCGCGCGCATCGCGGTGCTGCTCGCGGGGCTGCCGGCGAGCGTCGGTGGCATGACGATCAACCGCTTCTGCTCGTCGGGGCTGAACGCGGTGGCGATCGCCGCCGACCGCATCCGCATCGGCGAGGCCGACGTGATGATCGCCGGTGGCACCGAGTCGATGAGCATGGTGCCGATGGTCGGCAACAAGCCGTCGTTCAACCCGCGCATCTTCGAGCGCGACGAGAACGTCGGCATCGCCTACGGCATGGGCATGACCGCCGAGAAGGTGGCGGCGCAGTGGAAGGTCTCGCGCGAGGCGCAGGACGAGTTCGCCTACAACTCGCACATGAAGGCGATCGCGGCGCAGAAGGCCGGCGAGTTCGGCGCCGAGATCACGCCGATCGAGGTGGTGGAGAAGTTCCCGGACCTCGCCCGGCGCGAGCTGGCGGTCAGCACGAAGACGGTGGCGCTCGACGAGGGCCCGCGCGCCGACACCAACCTGGACGCGCTGGCGAAACTGAAGCCCGTGTTCGCCGCCAAGGGCAGCGTCACCGCCGGCAACAGCTCGCAGACTTCCGACGGCGCCGGCGCGCTGATCCTCGCCAGCGAGCGTGCGGTCAAGGCCCACAACCTGACGCCGCTGGCGCGCTTCGTCTCCTTTGCCATCCGCGGCGTGCCGCCGGAGATCATGGGCATCGGCCCGAAGGAGGCGATCCCGGTGGCGCTGAAGCTCGCCGGCCTGAAGGCCGACGACATCGGCTGGATCGAGCTGAACGAGGCGTTCGCGGCGCAGGCGCTGGCGGTGATCAACGACCTCGGCCTGGACCGCGCCAAGGTCAACCCGATGGGCGGCGCGATCGCGCTCGGCCACCCGCTGGGTGCCACCGGCGCGATCCGCTCGGCCACCGTGGTGCACGCGCTGCGACGGAAGAACCTCAAGTACGGCATGGTGACGATGTGCGTCGGCACCGGCATGGGGGCGGCGGGGATATTCGAGCGCGTGTGAGGGCCGCTCGCGTACGCGATGCGGCTCGCCGCGTCGGCCATACGCTCGCGGCGGGAGAACGTCGGGCCGGCGAGCTTGGGGTGGCCCGGCGCTCGCCCGCGCTTCAACTGCAACGACCCCACTCCGGCCCGCCCCCGAGCCGAGGGTGTCGGCGCAACCTGCCAGCGGGGAGCAAGAAGAGTCGAACACTGACGGAGACAGGCGAATGACCATCCGCACCGAAACCGCCGACGGCGTCGCCCGCATCGAGATCGCGCGGCCGGAGAAGAAGAACGCGATCACGGTGGCGATGTACCAGCAGATGGCCGATGCAATCGCCGCCGCGCACGACGATCATTCGGTGCGCGCGATCCTGATCCACGGCCAGCCGGACATCTTCACCGCAGGCAACGACCTCGAGGACTTCATGAAGAACCCGCCGGCGGGGATGGACGCGCCGGTGTTCCGCTTCATGGCTGCGCTGGGTTACGCCGAGAAACCGGTCATTGCCGCGGTCAACGGCGCGGCAGTGGGCATCGGCACCACGATGCTCGCGCACTGCGACCTCGTCTACTGCGCCGACAACGCGATGTTCTCGATGCCGTTCGTGTCGCTCGGCCTGTGCTCGGAGTTCGCCTCCAGTTTGCTGGTGCCGCTGGCGGCCGGCTATCACAAGGCGGCGGAGAAGCTGCTGCTGTCGGAGCCGATCAGCGCCGAGGAGGCGCTCGACATGGGCCTCGTCAACCGCCTACTGCCGCCGGACGAGGTGCTCGGCTACGCGAAGAAGCAGGCGGGGCGCTTCAACGGGCTGCCGCCGACCTCGGTGCGCGAGACCAAGCGGCTGATGAAGTCGGCCTGGAAGGCGGTGACCGAGAAGATCATCGAGGACGAAGCGCGCAGCTTCGGCCGCCTGCTCGGCAGCGCCGAGGCGAAGGAGGCGTTTTCCGCCTTCTTCGAGCGGCGCAAGCCGGACTTTTCCCGCTTCGGCTGAGTCACCGTCTTCGACGTCCAGTGTGGTGAAAGTTGGGGTTCCAGGGTTGACGAGTTCTGACCATCGCGTGGTGGATGGTCAGCGGCTTGCGCATGTCGGCGTGAACGCCGCGTCGCCAGCGACGGGCTTGCCGGCGCACGGTGCGCAGCCGGGCGTCTGCACGCTAGGGAACATTCGGCGGCACGCCGGCGCGGCAGGCGACCGCGCCCGTCGGCCGGCTGGCCCGCGAAAGGCGCGCCGCGCATCGGCGTGGGGGCGGCCATGAAGCTGCGTCGCGACATCGACCTCGCGACGCTGAACGCGCGCGGGCAGGGGCGGCTTCCCGGCTGGTTCGGCCTCCAGGTGGTGCGGCTCGACGAGCGCGAACTGGCGATGCAACTGGCAATCCAGCCGCAGATGCTGGCGCCCAACGGCTTCCTGCACGCCGCCAGCGTGATCGCGCTCGCCGACACCGCCTGCGGCTACGCCACCGTCGCGCACCTGCCCGAAGGCGCCGAGAGCTTCACCACCGTCGAGCTGAAGTGCAACTTCCTCGGCACCGCCACCGAGGGCCTGCTGGAGGCGGTGGCCACCGGCGCCCACCTGGGCCGCACGACGCAGGTCTGGGATGCGGCCGTGCGCGAGGTGGTCAGCGGCCGCACGCTGGCGCTGTTCCGCTGCACGCAGATGGTGCTGTGGCAGAAGCGCTGATCCCGTCGCTGCCGCGATGCTGGACCTCATCGCCCGCCCGCTGCTGTTTCCGCTGCTCATGGCGCAGGCGCAGCGCGTGCGCGCCGGCATCGAGCCGCTGCCGGAGCCGCCGGGGCCGCGCGCCGGCCGCGAGGGCCGCGGCGCTGGCGAGCTGAGCCTGCTGGTCGTCGGCGACTCCAGCGCCGCGGGCGTGGGGGCGCCGCATCAGGACCTCGCGCTGGCGCGGCCGCTGGCGCGAAGGCTCTCGCAACGGCTGGCGCGGCCGGTGCGCTGGGCGCTGCTGGCGCAGTCCGGCCTGACTTCCGCCGCGACGCTCGCGCATCTGAAGGCGCACGACGTGCCGGAGGCCGACCTGGCGGTGGTCGTGGTCGGTGTGAACGACATCACCCAGCAGGTGCCGCAGGCGGCGGCGCTGAAGCACCGCGGCGAGATCGCGATCTGGCTCGAAGCGCATGCCGGCGCGCGGCACGTGCTGTTCCCGGCGCTGCCCGAGATGGAACTGTTCCCGGCCCTGCCGCAGCCCCTGGCGTGGTGGGCGGGGCAGACGGCGCGCCGGAACAACCGCGCCCAGGCGCGGTGGGCGCGGCGCTGGCCGCTGGCGCGGCCGCGCGTGACGCATGTGCCGATGGACCGGGTGATGCGATCGGACCTGATGGCCGTCGACGGCTTTCATCCCGGCCCCGGCTTGTACGCGCGGGTGGCCGAGCACCTGGCCGAGGCCATCGCGCGCGACGTGCTGTCGCCGCAATCGATTTCCAAGGAGGCCGCATGACCCTGAAAGGCAAGACGATCTTCATCTCCGGCGCCTCGCGCGGCATCGGCTTGGCGATCGCCAAGCGCGCCGCCGCCGATGGCGCCCGCATCGCCATCGCCGCCAAGACGGCCGAGCCGAACCCCAAGCTGCCGGGCACCATCTACACCGCGGCGCAGGAGATCGAGGCCGCCGGCGGCCGCTGCCTGCCGCTGCAGGTCGACATCCGCGACGAGGCGCAGGTCGTGGCGGCGGTGCAAAAGACGGCGGAGGCCTTCGGCGGCATCGACATCCTCGTCAACAACGCCAGCGCCATCAGCCTCACGGCCACCGAGGCCACACCGATGAAGCGCTTCGACCTGATGTTCGGTGTCAACGCGCGCGGCACCTTTCTCTGCACGCAGGCCTGCCTGCCGTACCTGAAGGAAAGCGGCAAGCAGGGGCGCAACCCGCACGTGCTGACGCTGTCGCCGCCGCTGAACCTGGCCGCCCGCTGGTTCGCGCCGCACGTCGCCTACACGATGGCCAAGTACGGCATGAGCATGTGCGTGCTCGGCCACGCCGAGGAGTTCCGCCCCTACGGGATCGCCGTCAACGCGCTGTGGCCGCGCACGGTGATCGCCACCGCGGCGCTGCAGATGATCCCCGGGGTCAAGCCCGAGCACTGCCGCAAGCCAGAGATCATGGCCGACGCCGCGCACGCGATCCTGCGTATGAACGCGCGCGAGGCGACCGGCAACTTCTTCATCGATGAGGAGGTGCTGAAGCGGGCCGGCGTCACCGACTTCGAGCCGTACTCGGTGGTGCCGGGGTCGAAGCAGTTGCTGCCGGACCTGTTCCTTTAGCTCACCGTACCCATCTGCCGGCGCGCTCGATCGCCGCGACGATCGCCAGCGCCAGCGCGCCGGCAGCGACGCCGATCATCGCGTCGGCGACGAGCGACACGGCGGTGCCGGCCGCGCCGGCAGCCGTCGCGATCGCCTCGACGGCATGGTGCAGCGCCGGCACTCCGTGCACGAGGATGCCGCCGCCGACGAGGAACATCGCCGCCGTGCCGGCGACCGACAGGCCCTTCATCAGGGACGGCGCGGCGCGCAGGATGGCGCCGCCGAGCGCGCGCCGGCCTCGCGCCAGCGCACCAATGCCGGCCGTTCGATGCAGGTGCAAGCCGGCGTCGTCGAGCTTGACGATTCCGGCGACCAGCCCGTAGACGCCCACCGTCATCAGGATGGCGATGCCGAACAGCACGGCGACACGCTGCGGCAGCGGCGCGGTGGCGACGGTGCCGAGGCTGATGACGATGATCTCCGCCGACAGGATGAAGTCGGTGCGGATCGCGCCCTTGATCTTGTCCTTCTCGATCGCCACGGGATCGAGCTGGGGATCGGCGATGGCCCGCGCCGGATGCTCGCCGTGCGCTTGTTCGCCGGCACGATGCCACCATCGGTGCGCCATCTTCTCGAAGCCCTCGTAGCACAGGAAGGTCCCGCCGACCATCAACAGCGGCAGCACCGCCCATGGCGCCAGGGCGCTGATCACCAGCGCCGTCGGCACCAGGATCGCCTTGTTGACCGGCGATCCCTTGGCCACCGCCCAGACCACCGGCAACTCGCGCGAGGCGGCCACACCGCTGACCTGCTGCGCGTTCAGCGCCAGGTCGTCGCCGAGCACGCCCGCGGTCTTCTTCGCGGCGACCTTGGTCATCACCGAGACGTCGTCGAGGATCGTCGCGATGTCGTCGAGCAGGGCAAGGAGGCTGGTGGCCATGCGGGGATTGTGCCGGGCCGGCCCGGCGCTGCCCGGTGCGTTGCCGCCATGGCGGCGGACGGGCCAACCGTGACTCGTCTTGCCGCGGTTCTCAGCGGTGTTGCGTCGTGACTGTCCCTGCCGCCGACTGGCCACGGCGCTGCGGCTGCCGCCGTGAAGCGGCTGCGCGAGCGTTGCCGTCCGCCCGCCGCGCATCGCGCAGCGCCGCGTCGACCAGCGCGTCGGCCATCCAGCGCGTGATCGCATCGACCTCGCGGTTGCTGGCGCCCCAGATGTCTTTCAGCACGATGTAGGGCTCGATACCGAACAGGATCGACAGCGCCTTGAGCAGCCGATCGAAACCGGCATCGCCCAACGACTCGCGCAGCGGCGCGGCGGTGCGGCCGAGGATGGCCGCGCGGTGGCCGCGGCGGAACGGCTCCTCGCGCAGTTCGCCCGCACGCTCCAGTGCCCAGTGTTCGAGCGCGAGCTGCATGGCGGCGCGCAGCTGCGGCTCGAAGTCGCGAAAGCGCGGGAACATCTCGGCGAAGAGTTCCTGGATGCGCGCCCGGCCGCTGGCCTGTTTCGGCTCGAAGCTGCGCACCGGGCCGAGGCTCTCGCCGACGATCGCGTTGACCAGCTGGCTGCGGCTCGGAAAGTAGCGGTAGGCGGTGGCGCGCGAAACGCCCGCGGCGGCCGCGACCTCGGCCACCGACAGCGGCCGGCCGACGTTGGCCAGCCGCATCGCGGTGTCGAGCAGCAGCCGGTGCGTGCGTGCTCGCGGGCCGTCGCTCGGCGCCTGTGCCGGCAGCGAGGGTTTTCCTTGACGAGGCCGCGACATTTGGGTGCTTGACGAAAATCAAAGGTGCTCCTATCGTACGCCGCCGTCGTGAGACAAGCGTCTCATTTCGAGCCGCGCGTCTAATGCAGTGCAGCAAGAGCGGGCGCGGCGTTTGGCCGAGCCGTAGCGAAAAAGGGAACGAAGAGTCCCGCAACGCAACAAGCCAGGCCCGGTAGCCGCCGGACCGGCAGGCAAGGAGACAACCCGATGCGCATTGCCACCTTCGGGTGGGGCGGTCAGCGCCGCGTCGGCCGGCTGTCGACTGACGGCACGGAACTCACGCCGCTTGCCCTCGGTGACCGCGCCAGGACGCGCGGCGCGTTGGCGCTGATCGAGGCGCTCGCCGAAGGCCGGGAGATGCCGGCCGCGGCGGGGCCGCGCCTGCCGGTGTCCGCCGTGCGTCTGCAGGCGCCGTTGCCCCGTCCGCGCCGCAACCTCTGGTGCGTCGGGCGCAACTACCGGGCGCACGCGAAAGAGCTGGCGGGCACGATTTTCTCGGGCGACGAGAAGCCGATCGACCGCTGGCCGATCGTCTTCACCAAGGTCCCGGAGTGCGTCATCGGCCCGGGCGAGGCGATCGTCCTGCCCGGCCGGAGCATCTCCGAGCAGATCGACTACGAAGCGGAGCTGGCGGTGGTGATCGGCCGCGGCGGCGTCAACATTCCGGCCAGCCGCGCGATGGACCACGTCTGGGGCTACACGATCGTCAACGACGTCACCGCGCGCGACGTGCAGCAGCGGCACGTGCAGTGGGACCTCGGCAAGAGCTTCGACACCTTCTGCCCGATGGGTCCGTGGCTGGTCAGCGCCGACGAGCTGAACGGCCAGGACACCCGCGTGCGCTGCTGGGTCAACGGCGAGTTGCGCCAGGACGGCGCCACGCGCGACCTGATCTTCGGCATTCCGCAGCTGATCGAGACCGTCTCCCGCGGCATCACCCTGTACCCCGGGGATCTGATCGCCACCGGGACGCCGGCCGGTGTCGGCATGGCGATGGACCCGCCGCGATGGCTGAAGCCCGGCGACACGGTGCGCATTGAGGTCGACGGCCTTGGCGTGCTCGAAAACCCGGTGCGGTAGGCATGGCAGCGCGCACCATCGATCGCATGGCGGTGGAGGTCGACGGCGAGGGCGACGCCGTTGTCTGCGTCCACGGTCTCGGCGGCACCACCAATACCTGGACGCCGCTGTTGCCGGCGCTGGCCCGGTACAAGGTGGTGCGGATCGAGTTGCCGGGCAGCGGCCGCTCGCAGCGGGCCTACGCCCTGGCCGAGACCGCGCCGGGGAAGGGCCGGCTGTCGATCGGCGTGTTCGTCGACGCCGTGCTGCGGGTCTGCGGCGAACTGGGCATCCGCCGCGCGCACCTGGCCGGCCACTCGATGGGGACGATCGTCTGCCAGCACCTGGCCGCGCGCGAGCCGGCACTGGTGCGCAGTCTGCTGCTGTTCGGCGCGCTGGCGGCGCCGCCGGAGCCGGCGCGCGAGGGGTTGCGCAAGCGTGCCGCGCTCGCCCGGTCGGAGGGCATGTTCCCGATCGCCGACACCCTGGTGCAGGCGGCGCTGTCGGCGCACACGCGCGAGACACAGCCGGTGACGGTCGCGATGGTGCGCGAGTCGCTGCTGG
>CALGWX010000276.1 GCA_937936215.1 uncultured Burkholderiaceae bacterium
TGGGCAAGGCCCGGGACGCCAACGGCAACGAGTGCTACGCGAGGCTATACGCGCTGGGCGGCCGCTCGTTTTCGATCCTGACCAACGACGGGAAGATGGTCTACGACAGCGGCAACGAGTTCGAGTCGAGGATCGCCAGCCGGACCTGCCCGGCGACGGCGACGGACTGCTCCGGCTATCCGCTGCCCAAGCAGGCGTTCAACGCCAATAACAACAACAATGCGGCGGGCAGTTTGCCGGGGGCGTCGAACAACACCTTCGATTCGCGTAGCGACGACAAAGGGCCCGAGCCCGAGGGTATCGCCGTCGGGCGTGTCGGCAACCGCGTCTACGCCTTCGTGGGGCTGGAACGCATCGGTGGCGTGATGATCTACGACGTCACGGTTCCGGCCCATGCCTTCTTCGTCGACTACGTCAATTTCCGCGACTTCACAGTGCCGGTGTGCACGACGGTGAACGCCAGCGGCGGCTGCACCAGCGGCATTCCGAACCCGGCGGCGGGCGACCTCGGTCCCGAGGGACTCGCCTTCGTGCCCGCCGAGGACAGTCCCAGCGGCCGCCCGCTGCTGATCGTCGGCAATGAGATCAGCGGCTCGACCACCATCTACGAGATCGTGCCGAAGCACTGATCACGGCCCCGGCAGGCTGCTGGCGAGGGCGCGCCTGAGCGACGAGCGGGGCGGAGATTGCTGCGGGCAGCCGCGAACGCTGCGCCTGCCGGCGTTGCCCGGGCTAGCGGCGAGGCGGCGGCCGCCCTTCGCGCGGGTCGGCCGAAGGGCGGTGAGGGAATCGGCTAGGCGTGCCGATCTTGCGGGGGCGCGGCGCGCCGAGGTCCTTCGGCCGAAGCCGCTGCCCGCCGCAACCTCGGGCCGCTTGCGGCCACTTTTTCGCGATCTCTGAGGCTGCCGGCCTCGGCTGCGAGAATACCGGCGAGCACGTCCACCACCTCGAAAACGGCGCGATTTCGGATCGCGCGCAGGTTGCGCTGGAACTCGGGCAGTCGCGCCAGCACGTCCTTGACGGCCGGACGCAGGGTGCGGAACGAGCCTTGCACGACCCCCAGCCCGTTGTCACGCACCCACTGCGTGTTGTAGCGCTCCTGCGGCATCGTCCAGGCGTTGCGCACGGTGACCACGGGCAGGCCGAGGTGGACGGCCTCGGCAAGGCTCGCCGGGCCGGGCTTGCCGATGAAGTAATCGCCCAAGCGCATCACGCCTACCACATCGGGCGTGAAGCCGAGCACGACGCGGGCTGCCGCGGCCTCGATCCGGCGCAGCGATTCGGCGAGCCTGGCGTTGTGCCCGCACATCAGGATCAGGGGCAGGTCGTCGAGTTGCCGCGCGATGTCGACCATCACGCGCGAGCCATGGCCGCCGAACATCACCACGCCGACGGGCTGGCGCGGGTCGAGGCCGAGCCGCTGCCGCTCGGCCGCGCGGTCCAGCGGCGGCAGGCGATAGAACTGCGGCCGCAGGATCATCCCCGACACCAGGTGCAGCCTCTCGCGCGCATAGCCCATCGCCAGTGCCTGCTGCACCGCCCGCGGCGTGCCGCAGACGATGTGCTGGTTCTGTCCCGGCTCGATCCAGAAGTGCGGCGGATGGTCCGCGAGATCCGTCATCACCGTGACGTAAGGCACGCCGGGCAGGGCTGTCCGGGCGCTTTCGTACAGCACGCGGTTGAAGTTCGGGATCAGCGAGACGACCAGATCGGGCCGCGTGCGCTGCCAGTGCTGCTGCAACACGCGCAGCATCGGTTTGTGGCCGAGGCGGATCAGCGTCTGCAGCAGCTTCAGCTCCTGCGCCAGGCCGAGCGTCCAGCCGCGCTGCAGGCGCACGTTGTACAGGTGCTCCGGCGCCATGCCGGTGACGCGGCGGAAGACGTCCCTGGCGTCGAGCACCTCGGTGAGGTTGACCAGCCGCACCCGCCACGGCCGGCGCTGCTCCTCGATCACGGCCTGCAGGGCCAGCGCGCTGGTGCGGTGGCCGCCGCCGGCGTTGAAGTAGACGAGGTCGATCGTCGGCGTGGCCGCCGCGGCCGCGGGCGGAACGTGACCCGGGTCGGCCTCGGAAGCTTCGGGGAGCAGGTCGGCGCGGGCATCGAGCATCGGGGCGATCTCCATCGGTTCAAGGCAGGCGCCGCATCAGCCGCTCGCCCACGCGCACACGGCGACCCGGTGCGATGCCGGGGCAAAGTTCGAAGCCCGGCGGCGCGAAGAGCAGGATCGTCGAGCCATGCTCGAACCAGCCCATCTCCTCGCCCTTGGCCAGCGGCACCGCGCAGTCGATCGTCAGTGCTCCGGGCGGTGGAAGCTCGGCAAAGCGCAGGCGGATCCCGGCGACCAGGATCGCAGCCACTGGCACCAGCGCCAGCGGCGCGCCGTCGTGCAGTCGGCAGTGCAGGACGGCCCGCTCGTTGCGGCAGAACAGGCGCGGGATGCGGGCGACCGCGGGAGGGTTGACGTTGAACGCATCGCCAGGCACGTACGCCACGCGCTGAACCGCGCAGTCGTGCGGGGCGTGAAAGCGGTGGTACATGCCGGCGGTTAGCCGCAGCGTGGCGTAGCAGCCGCCGGCGAACCGGCGCGCGAGCCCGGGATCGCAGAGCAGCTCGTCGAGGCCATAGACGAGGCCCTTGGCCTGGATGAGGTCGTTGCCGAGGATCACCCCTCCGGCGCCGACGATCGCGTCGCAGGGAGAAGCGAGCACGGCGGGATCGGGGTCGATCGGACGCGCGCCCTCGCGCAGCTCGCGGGTGAAGCAGTCGTGCACGCTGTCGAAGTGCGATTTCTTTGCATCGGTGAGGTCGAGATCGCCGAAGCGCCGCCATAGCGCGATCGACAGATCGCGCACCAATGGCTGGCGGATGCGGCTGAACCGGGCCATTAGCCGGGACAGCCTGCGGCGCGGCCAGGCGTTGGTCAGGATGAGGTTCAGATAGCCGAGCGCGCCGAGGCGCTGCCGGCGGGAATTCATGCCGCGGTCAACTTCTCTTGCTATCAGCAGGAATCTCATTGCGAAGGCTCGCCATGGACCCGACCTTGCTCGCCGCTGCCGCCGCGCTTGCCGCCGGCGCCACGGTTCCCTACGCCCGCCGAAGGCTGCAACTGTCGCTCGCCAAGCATCCGTCACTCGCCGGCCACGGCAAGATGGCGCGGCGGCTGTCGCGCTGGATCCCCGGCTACGCGTACGGGGAGGAGCAGTTCTTCAATGCCGACGGCGCGTCGCAGGACACGCTGGCGCGCCGGCGCGCCGGCTTCCACCGCCTCGCCGAGTTGTACCGCCAACGCTATGCCGAGAGCGCCCGGCTGACGGCGCAGGCGCGCGAGGCGCTGTCCGACCTGCAGTTCACCGGCGCCTACCGCGTGCCCTTCCAGTTCAGCCGCTACGTACGCGAGCACCTGGCGCTGGGCAGCTTCGTGCGATCGAGCGGCGGCGTGACCGTCACCGACCTGGACGGCAACGTCTTCTATGACCTGACCGGCGCCTACGGCGTGAACGTCTTCGGCCACGACTTCTACAAGTCGTGCATCGAGGAGGCGGTGCGGATGGCGGGCCCGCTCGGGCCGGTGCTCGGCCAGTATCACCCCTGCGTGGCGGAGAACGTCGTTCGGCTGCGGGCGATCTCTGGCCTGGACGAGGTGTCGTTCCACATGTCCGGCACCGAGGCGGTGATGCAGGCGGTGCGGCTGGCGCGCTACCACACCCGCCGCACGCACATCGTCCGCTTCACCGGCGCCTATCACGGCTGGTGGGACGACGTGCAGCCTGGCCCAGGCAATCCGCTGGCGCCGCGCGCCACTTACTCTCTGAAAGAAATGGACGCGCGGACGCTGCGGGTGCTCGCCAGCCGGCGTGACATCGCCTGCGTGCTGGTCAACCCGGTGCAGGCGCTGCACCCGAACGCCAATCCGCCGGCCGACTCGGCGCTGGTCGACAGCAGCCGTCGCGCCGCGTTCGACCGCGCCGCGTACACGGCGTGGCTGCGCGAGCTGCGCCGCGTCTGCAGCGAGTGCGGCATCGTGCTGATCTTCGACGAGGTCATGGTCGGCTTTCGCCTTGCCCGCGGCGGCGCGCAGGAGTACTTCGGCGTCAACGCCGATCTCGTCACCTATGGCAAGACGCTCGGCGGCGGACTGCCGGTCGGGGTGCTGTGCGGCCGGCGTGAACTGATGAAGCGCTACCGCGAGGACCGCCCGGCGGACGTGTGCCTGGCACGCGGCACGTTCAACTCGCATCCGTACGTGATGGCGGCGATGCACGTCTTCCTGCAACGGCTCGAGTCTCCGGCGCTGCGCGCGGCCTACGAGGGACTGGACGAGCGCTGGAACGGCCGCGCGGCGCAACTGAATGGCATGCTCGCCGCCGCCCACCTGCCGGTGCGCGTCGCCAATTTGTCGTCGATCTGGACCATCCTGTACACGACACCTTCCCGCTACAACTGGATGCTCCAGTTCTACCTGCGCGCCGAGGGGCTGCTGCTCAGTTGGGTCGGCAGCGGCCGGCTGATCTTCACGATCGACTTCCCGCGCGCGGACTTCGCCGAGGTCTGCCGGCGCTTCGTTGCCGCCGCGCAGGCGATGCGCGCCGACGGCTGGTGGGACGCGCCGGCGGCGAGTGACAAGGCGATCCGGCGCGGCCTGCTGCTGGAGATGCTGCGGCAACGCTTCTGAACGCTCAGCGGTGCAGCTGCTGCGCGATCGAGCGGTCGATCAGCTCGCCGCGCAGCAGATACAGCGGCGCCCGCCAGTACAGCCGCACGTCGTTGAACGGGTCGGTGAGGATCTTGGTCATCCACACCAGCCCCGTCTGCACGTCGCGGATGAAGAACAACTGCACGGTGCGGAACAGCAGCCCTGCGGCGCCGAGCGCCAGCCACAGCGTACCGACGTCGCGCACGAACTCGCCCCAGGTGGCGGCGGGCTCGATCAGGCCGAACATCGACGGCTCCGCCAGCAGCAGCAGCGGCGAGACGGCCCACAGCCCCATCAGCACCACCTTGCGGCGCAGGTTGTAGCCGACCTTGATTTGCTCCTTGTACTCGTGCGAGGCCTGGTTGACCTCGTCGTAGTCCTTGGGCTCGAAGAAGAAGTGGCCGATCTGCCGGGTCGTCATCGACACCAGCCAGCCGATCAGCGCCGCCATGACCGGGTCCTTGAACATGAACGCGTAGGCGATCAGGAAGCTCAGCGCGCTGACGAAGTGCAGCGACTGGTTGATGCGGCTGTGGTGGTAGTAGCGGTGGTCGTCCCAGCGCTGGATCTCGAGCGCACGCAGGAATTCCTTCACGGCTTCTTTCTCCTTGGCAGATGGGTGTCAGGGTGCTGCCGGCCGGCAGCGTGACCGGATGGTGACGGCCACCGATGAAGCGGCGATGACGCGCCCGTTTCCGTTTCAAGACAGTGCGTGTGTGGTCATGGCGCTGTCTTGTGGCGCCTTCACCATTCGGCCGCCATGGAAAGCGAAGAGGCCGACATCGTGGTCGACGAGGTGCCGCCGGCGCGGCGCTCGCTGCGGATCGGCTTCGTCACCGAGACCTATCCGCCAGAGGTCAACGGCGTGGCGGCGACGATCGCGCGCCTGATCGAGGAACTGCGCGCGCGCCATCACGAAGTGCAGCTGGTGCGGCCGCGGCAGGACCGCGATGACGCTGCTGCTGCCGAGGAGCGCTTCCACGAAGTGCTGATGCGCGGGTTGCCGATCCCGCGCTACCCCAACCTCAAGATGGGCCTGCCGGCCAAGCGCGCGCTGCTGCGGCTGTGGACGGCGCGGCGGCCGGACATCGTCCACATCGCGACCGAGGGGCCGCTCGGCTGGTCGGCGCTGCAGGCGGCGCAGCGGCTGAAGCTGCCGGTCAGTTCCGACTTCCGCACCAACTTCCACGCCTACAGCCGGCATTACGGCGTGGGCTGGCTGCACAAGCCGATCGTGGCCTACCTGCGCAAGTTCCACAACCTGGCCCATTGCACGATGGTGCCGACCGAATCGCTGCGGCGAACGCTGGCCGAGTACGGTTTCCGCAACCTGATCGTGCTGGCGCGCGGGGTCGACACGCGGCTGTT
>CALGWX010000277.1 GCA_937936215.1 uncultured Burkholderiaceae bacterium
GATCTCGTGCGGGGCGAAGAACAGCTGCGCCGCGTCAGCCAGCTCGTTCAGCGTGCGGGCGCGGTCCTTCAGCAGCGCCAGCACGCGCGGCAGCGGCGGCCCTTCGATCGTCACGCCGCGGGCAGCCAGCCGCGGCGCCACCAGCTGGGCGAGCCGCTCGTCGTCAGCCTCCTTGATGTACTCGCCATTGAGCCACAGCAGCTTGTCGGGGTTGAACTGCGCCGGCGCGCGGTTGACGTGATCGAGGTCGAACCACGCGATGAGCTGCTCGCGGCTGAACTTCTCGTCGTCGCCGTGGCTCCACCCCAGCCGCGCCAGGTAGTTGAACAGCGCCTCCGGCAGGATGCCGTCGGCCTCGTACTGCAGCACGCTGACGGCGCCATGGCGCTTGGACAGTTTCTGCCCGTCGGGGCCGAGGATCATCGGCAGGTGGCCAAAGGCCGGCAGCGGCGCGCCGAGCGCCCGGTAGATGTTGATCTGCCGCGGCGTGTTGTTGACGTGATCGTCGCCGCGCAGCACGTGCGTGATGCGCATGTCGATGTCGTCGACCACGACAGCGAAGTTGTAGGTCGGCATCCAGTCGGCGCCGCGGGCGATGACGAGGTCGTCGAGCTCGCTGTTGGCGAACGTGATCGGCCCCTTGACGAGGTCGTTCCAGCTCACCTCGCCGGTGTCCGGGTTGCGGAAGCGGATGACGGGGGTGACGCCCGGCGGCGGCGTGCGGCCCACCGCGTTCTCCGGCCGCCAGCGGCCGTCGTAGCGGGGCTTCTCGCCGCGCGCCATCTGCGCCTCGCGGAGCTGATCGAGCTCCTCGCGGCTGGCGTAGCAGCGATAGGCCTGCCCCGAGGCCAGCATCTGCTCGATCACCCCGCGATAGCGCGGCAGGCGCGAGGTCTGCCGGATCGGCCCCTCATCGTAGTCGAGCCGCAGCCACGCCATGCTGTCGAGGATGACCTGCACCGCCTCCTCGGTGGAGCGCTCCAGGTCGGTGTCCTCGATGCGCAGGATGAACTGGCCACCGTGGTGGCGCGCGTAGGCCCAGGAGAACAGCGCCGTGCGCGCCGTGCCCAGGTGCAGCATGCCGGTGGGGCTGGGAGCGATGCGGGTGCGGACGGTCATCAAGCAAAAAGCCCGCGCGGGCGGGCTTGCGGCGTCTTTGGTGGGTGGTACAGGGTTCGAACCTGTGACCCCTGCCGTGTGAAGGCAGTGCTCTACCGCTGAGCTAACCACCCGAAGCGGCGCGGAGTTTACATCAGGGCCGCGCCTAGAATCCTCGCCGATGAACGTCGCCCTGCATCTGTTGCGCAGCGCGCGCCGGCTGCCCGGCCAGCCGGCCGTGATCGAGCGCGACCGCGTCGAGCACACCTATGACGCCCTGGCGCGGCGCGTGCTCGCGCTCGCCGGCGCGCTGCAATCACGCCTCGGGGTGGCGCCTGGCGAGCGCGTCGGCCTGCTGATGCGCAACTGCGCCGCCTACGTCGAGCTGCTCTACGCGTGCTGGGCGGCGGGCGCCACCGCGATCCCGATCAACGTCAAGCTGCACCCGAAGGAGGTGGCGTTCATCCTCGACGACGCGCAGGCGCGCGTTTGCTTCGTCACCGACGATGTCGCAGCCGGCGAGGTCGATGCCGCGCGCGCGGGCGGCGCGACGACCTTCATCGACGTCGACGGCGCCGAGTACGGCGCCCTGCTGCACGCCGCGCCGGTGCCGCTGGCCGAAGTGACGCCCGACGACGTCGCCTGGCTCTTTTACACCAGCGGCACGACGGGCCGGCCCAAGGGCGTGATGCTGACGCACCGCAACCTGCTGGCGATGACGCTCAACTACCTGGCCGACGTCGACGCCGCCGCGCCGGGCGAGCACCTGTTGCACGCGGCGCCGATGTCGCATGGCTCCGGGCTGTACATCCTGCCCAATGTCGCCGCGGGCGCCACGCAGCTCGTGCCCGCCTCGCGCGGCTTCGACGTGGCCGAGATCGACGAGATCCTCGCCCTCGTGCCAAGGGTGAAGTGCTTCGCCGCGCCGACGATGGTGATGCGGCTGGTCGATGGCATCAAGGGCGATGCCCGCGGCCTGAAGCACATCGTCTACGGCGGCGGGCCGATGTACGTCGCCGACTGCCTGCGCGCACTCGACCGGCTCGGCCCGAGGCTGACGCAGATCTACGGCCAGGGCGAATCGCCGATGACGATCACCGTGCTGCCCGCGGCCGAGCACATCGACGACCACGACGGCCGCCGGCTGCAGCGGCTGGCCTCGGTCGGGCGGGCGCAGACCGGGGTCCAGCTCGCCGTGCTCGGCGAGGACGACCAGCCGCTCGCCTGCGGTGAGATCGGCGAGGTGTGTGTACGCGGCGACGTGGTGATGCGCGGCTACCTGAACAACCCGGAGGCGACCGCGAAAACACTGGCCAACGGCTGGCTGCACACCGGCGACCTGGGTCATCTCGACGAGCAGGGCTACCTGACGCTGGTCGACCGCAGCAAGGACCTGATCATCTCCGGCGGCTCGAACATCTACCCGCGCGAGGTCGAGGAAGTGCTGCTGCGGCATCCCGCGGTTCGCGAGGCGGCGGTGATCGGCTTGCCGGACGCCGACTGGGGCGAGATCGCGGTGGCAGTAGTGGTCGCGTACGCTCCGCCGCCCCCCGAGGCCGAGCTCGATGCGCTGTGCCTGCAGCACATCGCGCGCTTCAAGCGGCCGAAGCGCTACGTATTCGTCGACGAACTCCCAAAGAACGCCGCCGGCAAGGTGCTCAAGCGCGAATTGCGGCAGCGCCTGCTGGGCTGACCGGCGCGCGAAGATTCCGGCGCGTCGCCGGCTGACGAGGCGCCGCCCGGTTGCCGATGTGCCGGCATCCCGAACTCGGCGCACCGTCTCCGTACGCCAACGGCAGCGCGATTTCAGCGGCGGTCCGCTGCGCGCGGCGCCGCCCACGCAACTCGCCGTTGCGGCAGACCGCGACCCCACGCTGCGGACCTTCGCGCCAACCGGCCGCTTCAGGCCGCGGCGCGCCGCCAGACGCAAGACAGCTTCGCGTCCGCCTCGATGCGGTCGAGCACCGCCTCGTGTGCGGCGATCTCTTCGGCGCTGGCGAGGCGCACGCGCAGCCGCCCCAGGTCCAGCGGCGCGTCGTCGACCACGGCGGCGCCGGCACCCAGATCGATCACCAGGCTGTCCTGGCCGCGCGTCATCGCCAGGTAAACGTCGGCCAGCAGGCCGGCATCGAGCAGCGCCCCGTGCAGGGTGCGGTGCCGGTTCGACACCCCGTAGCGCTCGCACAGCGCATCCAGGCTGTTGCGCTTGCCGGGGTG
>CALGWX010000278.1 GCA_937936215.1 uncultured Burkholderiaceae bacterium
CGCCGGTGGAGCGCTACGTCGAGGCGCTGAAGGTGCTCGGCGACGCGCCGGAGACCGACGCGGTGCTGTTCATCCACGCGCCGTCGGCGATCGTGCCGGCGGCCGCCGTCGCCGAGGCCTGCGTGCCGGTGATCAAGGCCGCCGGCAAGCCGGTGCTGTCGTGCTGGCTCGGCGCGGCGTCCGTCGAGGAGGCCTGGCGGCGCTTCGCGCAGGCCGGCATCGCCAGTTATCACACGCCCGAGGAGGCGGTGCGCGCCTTCGTGCACTCGGTGACCTACCGCCGCAACCAGGAGCAGCTGCTGCAGGCGCCGCCGAGTACCGCGGCCGAGGTCGAGCCGGATGCCGACCGCGCCCGCGCCGTCCTGCGCGCGGCGCTGGCCGCCGGGCAGGACTGGCTCACCGATGCGCAGGCGCGCGAGCTGATGGCCGCCTACGGCATCCCGATGGTCGAGTCGCGGCCGGCGGCGTCGGTGTACGCGGCGCGCGCGGCGGCCGAGGCGATCGGCTACCCGGTGGCGCTGAAGCTGGCGTCGCCGGACATCAGCCAAAAGTCCGACGTCCGCGGCGTGGCGCTCGACATCGACGATGCGAACGAGCTGCGCGCCGCCGCGCTGGCGATGCTGCGGCGGGCGCGCGAACTGCGGCCCGAGGCGCGGATCGAGGGCTTCGTGGTGCAGCCGATGGTGCAGCGGCCGCACGCCTTCGAGCTGATCGTCGGCGTGGCGCAGGATGCGCAGTTCGGGCCGGTGATCGTCTTCGGCCACGGTGGCACCGCGGTGGAGATCGTCGGCGACCGCGCGGTGTCGCTGCCGCCGCTGAACGTAGCGCTGGCGCGCGAGCTGATCTCGCGCACGCGCATCGCCCGGCTGCTGCCCGGCTGGCGCGACCGGCCGCCGGCGGACATCAACGCCATCTGCCGCACGCTGGTGGCGGTGTCGCAAATGGTGATCGACCTGCCTGAACTGGCCGAAGTCGACATCAACCCGCTGCTTGCCGACGAGGGCGGCGTCATCGCGCTCGACGCGAGGGTGCGGGTGGCCGAGGCGGCCGCGGGCGACTCGCGGCTGGCGATCCGGCCGTACCCGCGCGAGCTGGAGGAAACGTATGCCTGGGCCGACGGCCAGATGCTGCTGCGGCCGATCCGCCCCGACGACACCGAGCGCCATCTCGCCTTCCTGCGCCGCCTCGACCCCGAGGACATCCGTATGCGCATCTTCAGCAGCCGGCGCGAGATCGCGCCCTCGGAGCTGGCCCGCCTGACGCAGATCGACTACGAGCGCGAGATGGCCTTCATCGCGGTGGCGCCGGGCGAGGATGGCCAGCCGGAGACGCTCGGCACCGTGCGCGCGGTGACCGATGCCGACAACGCGCGCGCCGAGTTCGGCATCATCGTCCGCTCGGACCTGAAGGGCCGCGGCCTCGGCCTGCTGCTGCTGCGCAAGATGATCCGCTACTGCCGCGACCGCGGCACGGGCGAGCTGGTCGGCGACGTGCTGCGCGAAAACGGTGCGATGCTGAAGCTGGCCAAGGCCCTCGGCTTCGAAGTCGTCGCCAGCGAGGACAAGGAATTCGTCACGGTGCGGCTGCGGTTGCAGCCGCTGGCGGAGGCGAAGCGGCGGTGAAGCCGCGCCGCCGATCAGGCCGGCTTCCTCACGGCGGCGAGTTCCCCGGCCAGCGCCGGCAACGGGATCGCCTCCACGCCACCACCGAGCGGAAAGCGCTCCTCGCCGGGATAGATGACGAACTTGCGCCTTGGCTGAAGGTCGGCGAGGGCTTCGTGAAACCCGCGCGTGGCCACCGGGGCGCTGCTGCGCTTGGCTTCGACGGCCCACCGCCCGCCGCGGGGCACATCGAGCAGTAGATCGATCTCGGCGCCACCGCTGGTGCGGTAATAGTGAGCCGTCGTGCCAGCAGGCGCCACCGCCAAGAGGTTTTCTATGACCATGCCCTCCCAACTGGCGCCGACCACGGGGTGCGCGAGCAAGGCGTCGAACGCATCGATCCCGAGCAGGGCGTGCAGCAGACCGCTGTCGCGCACATAGAGACGGGGCGACTTCACCAGCCGCTTGCCCACGTTGGCATGCCAGGGCAGCAGCCGCCGCAGAAGAAACAGATCGACCAGCAAGTCGATGTAGCGGTTGACAGTTCGGGTGTCGAGTCCGAGGCTGCGCGCCAGTTCCGCCGCGTTGTGCGGCGCGCCCTGACGGTGCGCGAGCATCACCCAAAGCCGGCGCAGCGTTTCAGCCGGCAGCCGCGGTCCGAACTGCGGAATGTCGCGTTCGAGGTACGTGCGGATGAAATCCTCGCGCCAGCGCAGGCTCCGCTCGTCGTTGTCCGCGAGCACGCTTTCGGGGAATCCGCCGCGCAGCCAGAGCCGATCGAGCGGGATGCCGACCGTCTCGAGCGCATCGAACGGCGCCAGTTCGAGGAAACGCACGCGGCCGGCGAGCGACTCTCCCGCCTGCCGCAGCAGACTCAGCGCGGCCGAGCCAAGCAGCAGATAGCGCCCCGCGCGCGCGCCTTTTCGCCGCGCCCGGTCGATGAGACCGCGCAGGGGGGCGAACAGGCCCGGCACGCGGTGCACTTCGTCGAGGATGACCAGCCTGTCGAGATACTGCTCGAGGTAGGCCTCGGCATCGTCGAGGCGGGCGCGATCGCGCGGCGATTCGAGGTCCAGGTACACCGCGCCCCGCTGCTCGGCAATGGCATGCGCGAGCGTCGTCTTGCCGACCTGGCGGGCGCCGAGGAGGCACACGGCCGGCGCCTCATCGAGCGCGGCGAGGACCTCGGGCAGCAGCCGGCGACGGATCATCAATGCATATTAGACATCACGATGCTTGTTTTGCAATGATACGGGTCGATGGCGGAGGCACCGAGCGCGCGCTTGGTGTGGTTGGTCGGGCGCGGGCGGTCTTCCATCGCGGTTCCCGCGCCTGGTGCCGATAGACGAGCGCGGCAGCTCGCGCCGCCGGCAAGCGGGCCTGGAGTCGCCATCGGGAAGGCAAACAAGAGCCGCCGCGGGCTCGCCTGCCGCTGCCGTACGGGAATGATCCGCTCGTGGCTGGCGCGGCCGCCGGCAGCGGGAATGCCTTCGCTGCGGGCACTGGTATCGGGCGCCTCCAACGTCAGACCGAATTCTCCCTTTCGGCATCTCGGAACGTTCCTGGGTCCGTCCCGATCAATTTGGCCGCGCCCGATCGACGATCGCCGCGCAATCCACACCAGCCGGCAGCACGCCGTAGTTGTGCGCGGCCAAGGCTTCGAGCCGGCCGGCGCAGAAGCCGTCGGCCACCGCGGCGGGGGCGTGCCGCACCAGCAGCGCGCCCTGCAGCGCGAGCGCCATGCGGTCGACCAGATCGCGGGCGCGGTATTCGATGTCCTCGCGGCGCGCGAGATCGTCGCGCAGCGCCGCCACGTGGCGGTCGAGCCGGCGGTCGGCGCCGCGGGCGCGGTCGACCTCGGCGAAGAAGGCCTCGAGCGTTTCCGGCTCGCGGCCGATGGCGCGCAGCACGTCGAGGCACTGCACGTTGCCGCTGCCTTCCCAGATCGCGTTGATCGGCGCCTCGCGATAGAGGCGCGCGGTGATGTGTGTCTCCATCGCGCCGCTGCCGCCGAGGCACTCCATCGCCTCGTAGGCGTGTTGCGGCGTGCGCTTGCAGATCCAGTACTTGCCCACCGGCACGGCGATGCGCGCCAGCAGCCGCTCGTGCTCCTCGTCGGTGTGGTCGAGCGCGCGCGCCACCCGCAGCGCCAGGCGCAGCGCCGCCTCGCTCTCCAGCGCCAGGTCGGCCAGCACGTTGCGCATCAGCGGCTGCTCGATCAGCCGCGCGCCGAAGGCGCTGCGGTGCGCGCAGTGGTGGATCGCCTGCGCCACCGCCTGCCGCATGCCGGCGGCCGAGCCGATCATGCAGTCGTAGCGGGTGGCGGCGACCATCTCGATGATGGTGCGCACGCCGCGCCCTTCGGCGCCGACCAGCCAGGCGAGCGCGCCGCGCAGCTCGACCTCGCTGGAGGCATTGGCGACGTTGCCCATCTTGTTCTTCAGCTGCTGGATCTGCATCGGGTTGCGCGTCCCGTCCGGCCGCCAGCGCGGCATCAGGAAACAGCTCAAGCCGCCTTCGGCCTGCGCCAGCACCAGGAAGAGGTCGCACATCGGCGCCGAGACGAACCACTTGTGGCCGACCAGCTCGTACGGCTGCCCCGGCCCGCGCGCGCCGAGCGCCCAGGCGCGGGTGGTGTTGGCGCGCACGTCGGAGCCGCCCTGCTTCTCGGTCATCGCCATGCCGACGGTGACGCCGGCCTTCTGCTCGGCGGGCACGTTGCGCGGGTCGTAGACGCGGGCGGTGATCTTCGGTCCCCACTGGGCCAGCAGATCGGGTTGGTGCCGCAGCGCCGGGATGGCGGCGAAGGTCATCGTCACCGGACAGCCGTGCGCCGCCTCGACCTGCGTGTGCAGGTAGTACTTGGCGGCACGGGCCACGTGCGCGCCGGGCTTCGGGTCGGTCCACGGCGACGCGTGCAGACCGTGCTCGATCGCGGTGCGCATCAGCGCGTGGTAGGCGGGGTGGAACTCGACCAGGTCGACGCGATGGCCGCTGCGGTCGTGGGTGAAGAGCTGCGGCTTGTTGGCGTTGGCGGCGAAGCCGAGCGCGATCGACTCGCTGCTGCCCGCCAGCCGGCCGAAGGCGTGCATTTCCTCCACCGCCCACGCCGCGCCTTCCTGCGCGACGGCCTCGGCGAGCGCGCGGTCGGCGGCGAAGGCGTCGTAGTCCTGCAGCGGCGGCGGCTGGTTGAAGACCTCGTGCGTGCAGGCGAGGAAGCGGTCGTGCGGGCGGGTGGCGTCGGGCATGACGACCTCGAGTGCGGTATCAACGGGCAGCGATGGCAACGCGGCAGAAGCGCTCGTGCGGCGCGGCGAGGCCGCGGATCGTTCGGCGCGCCGGCAAGCGCAAACGGCGATGACGGCGGCGCGCTAGCGCGGCCGCGAGTCGCGCTTGGCCTGGTTGCGGCGGCCGCGCGAGCTCACGTGCGCCTGCACCGCGCGCGCCTGCATCGAGCGTAGCTTGACGTTGCGCGCCAGCTGCGCCGCCTTC
>CALGWX010000279.1 GCA_937936215.1 uncultured Burkholderiaceae bacterium
GGAACGCGTGCCGCACCGCATCGGCCTGCGGCAGCAGGTAGGCGGCGCGCCGGAACTCGTCGGCATCGAGCCGCTTCTCGGCGGCGATGAACTCGGCGAGCGCCGGCCCGGCCGCCTGCGGCTGCTCGACGGCGCAGTACAGCTCGGTGCGGTTGCAGGTGGAGACGATCGCCGCCTCGGTTAGCCGGCCGCGGCTGCGGTCGCCAAGCCGATCGCGCAACCGCGCGATGGTGTGGCCGACTTCGTCGGGCACGAACGCCACCCGCTCGCGCAGCGCAAGCGGCGCGGTTTGGTGGTTGAGCCCGAGCGTCAGGAGTTGCATAAACCCTTGATTTGGCCGGGATTATACGGAGCGCCCCGGAGCGGCAGTCTGGCCGAGGGCGGCATGGCCGCGCTTGACCCAACGCAACTTATGGCACGATGCCCGTAACGTCAACCGGCCCGCCGAGGTGCCTCATGTCGATCGTTTGGACCATCCTTGTCGGCTTCGTGGTCGGCCTCGTGGCGCGGGCGGTGATGCCCGGCGAGCAGAAGATGGGCTTCATCCTGACCACCGCGCTGGGCATCGCCGGCGCGCTAGTGGCGGGCTACCTTGGCCAGGCCATCGGCTGGTACCAGGCCGGGCAGGGCGCCGGCTTCATCGGCTCGGTGATCGGCGCGCTGATCCTGCTCTTCGGCTACGGGCTGCTGACGAAGAAATAGCGCTGCGGCCGGGCGTCAGCGGCCGAGCAGTTCGCGCTCCATCTGCAGGTAGGTGCCGTAGGCGTTGATGCGGTTGGCGACCTCGAACGCCGGCACGTTGATGAACTCGAACCAGTCGGTGGCCTTGTAGGCCTCCTCGAACGGCACCAGGTCGCGCACCGCGGCGCCCATTTTCTCGCGCAGGTACAGCAGGTAGCGCCGCGTCAGCTCGATGTCCGGCTTCGGGTTGCGCGAGGCGGCGCCGTGGCCGGGAATCACCATCTTCGGTGCCAGCGGTTCGATGCGGTCGAGCGCCGCCAGCCACGCCTTGCTGTCGGCCTGGCCCACGAACGGGATGCGGCCGGAGAAATACAGGTCGCCGGCCAGCAGCACGCCGTCGTCTTCGACGAACAGCATGATGTCCTCCGGCGAATGGGCACCGGACACATCGATCAGCCGCATCTTCAGGCCGCCGAAGGTGAAGCGGATCTCCGGCCCGTCCTTGAACTCGAGCCAGCGGTCGGCGCCGACGAGCTGCGTCTTCTCGTCCACGTAAGGCGCAAGGTCGCGCCGGCGCTGCTCGAGCCGGCTGCGGGTGAACTCGTTGCCCAGTGACCCGCGCCCCGCAGCGTGCGCCCAGATCTCCACGCCGGGGCCCTGCAGCGCCTGCAGCCCGTAGAAGTGGTCGGCATGGAAGTGGCTGACGATCACGCGCCGGATCGGCTGCCGGGTGACGGCCGCGATCGCCTGCTTCAGCTCTTGCGCCAGCAGCGGCGTGCCGAGCGCGTCGAACACCAGCACCCCCTCGGACGTGACGACGAAGGCGGCGTTCGAGTTGAAGGCGCGGTTTTCCTTGGTCGCCATCCCGGGCGCGCCCTGCACGTAGTACACGTGCTTCGACGCCTGGATCGGCTTGAGCGCCTCGGCGCGGGCGGCGCCGGCGAGCAGCGCGGCAAGCAGCGCCAAGGCGAACACCAGCGCGCGGAAGGCGGGATCAGCGGCGGGGGCGGCAGGCGTCGTCATACGGCTCGGGGGTATGCAGGGTGGGGGCACCTAGCCTACGCCAACGCGTCCGGGCCGTGAACCGGTGCCCACGCCGGCGCGGCGCGGGCCGCGATCGCAACAACCTGCGTCCCGCAAGCGGGCCGGTGGCTGGCCGCGGTGCGGGCGCTACAGTTGCCGAATTGGCCCGATCCCGTTCGCCCGGAGAACGCCGATGCCCTTCGCCCAGCTCGCCGATGTCCGCCTGCACTACCAGCTCGACGGCGACCCTCGCCTGCCGGTGCTGATGCTCTGCAACTCGCTGGGCACCACGCTCGAGATGTGGGCGCCGCAGATGCCGGCGTTCCTCGCCCACTTCCGCGTGCTGCGCTACGACACCCGCGGTCACGGCCAGTCGGAGGTCACGCCCGGCGAATACAGCATCGCGCAGCTGGGCAACGACGCGCTGGCGCTGCTCGACCACCTCCGCATCGAGCGCGTCTGCTTCTGCGGCCTGTCGATGGGCGGCATGACCGGCATGTGGCTCGGCGCGAATCACCCGCTGCGGATCTGGCGGCTGGTGCTGGCCAACACCGGCGCCAAGGTCGGCGATCCCTCGATCTGGGCGGCGCGATTCGACGCGGTGCGCAAGGGCGGCATGGCGGCGATCACGCCGAGCGTGCTCGACCGCTGGTTCACCGCCCGCTACCAGAAGCTGGCGCCGGCCGAGGTCGACAAGGTGCGGGCGATGCTGCTGGCCACCTCGCCCGACGGCTACATCGCCAACGGCGCCGCCGTGCGCGACATGGACCAGCGCGCGGACCTGGAGCGTATCAAGCTGCCCACCATGGTCATCGGCGGCACGCACGACGGCTCCACGCCGCCGGAGCTGGGCCGCGCGGTGGCGCAGGCCATCGAAGGCGCGCG
>CALGWX010000280.1 GCA_937936215.1 uncultured Burkholderiaceae bacterium
CAGAACAACAGAAGCCGCGCCTGCATCGTGCAGGATGACTGGCCGCAAGGGGGCCTGACAAACGAAATGGTCGAACTCTGGCAAGACTGCTCCAGGGTTTTGGAGCGCGAACTGACGCCGCAACAATTTTCCGCTTGGATCAAGCCCTTACGGGCGATCGCGTACGACGCCGAGACGCGCCAATTGCGCATTGGCGCGCCCAACCGGCTGAAGCTCGACGCCGTGCGCGCGCAGTTCGGCCCGAGGATCAGCGCCGCCGTCGCCCATCTCGCCCGGCAGCCGATCGAGGTGCGGTTCGAACTGTCCCCCGAGGAGGCCGCCGATGCGGTCGCGGCCGCCAATGAGCCGGAGGCGACGCCGCCGGTGGCCTTGAACGACGGCTCACCGGCCGCCGGCGGCGTCGAGCAGATCGAGCGCGCGCGCCTGCAGCCGGCGCTCACGTTCGATACCTTCGTCACCGGCAAGGCCAACCAGCTTGCCCGCGCGGCAGCGATGCAGGTGGCCGACAACCCCGGCAGTTCGTACAACCCGCTGTTTCTCTACGGGGGCGTCGGCCTGGGCAAGACCCACCTCGTCCACGCCGTCGGCAACAGCATCTTGGGGCGCCGCCCCGGCGCCTAGGTGCGCTACATCCATGCCGAGCAGTACGTCAGCGACGTCGTGCGCGCCTACCAGAAGAAGGCCTTCGACGAGTTCAAGCGCTACTACCACTCGCTCGACCTGCTGCTGATCGACGACATCCAATTTTTCGCCGGTAAGAGCCGCACCCAAGAGGAGTTCTTTTACGCCTTCGAGGCGCTGGTCGCGGGCAAGAAGCAGATCATCATCACCTCCGACACCTACCCGAAGGAACTGAAGGACATCGAGGACCGCCTGGTGTCGCGCTTCTCCTCGGGGCTCACGGTCGGCATCGAGCCGCCGGAGTTGGAGATGCGGGTGGCGATCCTGCTCAAGAAAGCCGAGCTGGAGCGGGCCGAGCTGCCCGAGGACGTCGCTTTCTTCGTCGCCAAGAACCTGCGCAGCAATGTGCGCGAACTGGAAGGGGCGCTGCGCAAGATCCTGGCTTTCGCCTCGTTCCACGGGCGGCCGCTGTCGGTCGACCTGGCCCGCGAGGCGCTGAAGGACCTGCTCGGCGCCAGCACCGGCCAGATCACCGTCGAGCTGATCCAGAAGACGGTCGCCGACTACTACAAGCTCAAGGTCGCCGACATGTACAGCAAGCGGCGGCCGAACTCGATCGCCACCCCGCGCCAGGTGGCGATGTATCTCGCCAAGGAACTGACGCAGAAAAGCCTGCCGGAGATCGGCGAGCTGTTCGGCGGCCGCGACCACACCACGGTGCTGCACGCCGTGCGCAAGATCGGCCAGCAGCGCGCCAAGGACGCGGAACTGAACCACGCCCTGCACGTGCTCGAACAGGCGCTGAAGAGCTGATTTCCGGCCCCGAGCGGCCCGCCGCCGCTTGTGGACAGCGGCCCGGCACGCCTGTGGATAACCGTGGGAAAATGCGCACTTACGGGGCTCTGGGGGCGATGGGCCGCCAAGTTGTCCGGCGCCGTCCACAGCGTTTCACCGCCCCCGGCCACGGCAACTGCCCACAGCGTTTCCGGCGCCGCAAGTGACTGACGCAGAACACGCAAGCGAGCTTTTCCCCAGACGCAGCGCGGATCTATTAACTAGCTTTTCTTGTTCTGAAAGAAAAGGAAACCTATGCAACTCGTCAAGACCAGCCGCGATGCGTTGTTGAAGCCGCTGCAGGTGGTCAGCGGCATCGTCGAACGTCGGCAGACGCTGCCGATCCTGGCCAACGTGCTCGTGCGCAAGGAAAGCGAGCAGGTTTCCTTCACCGCCACCGACCTCGAGATTCAGATCCGCACCCAGGCGCCGATCGGCGTCGGCCGCGACTCCGCCGCCACCACGGTGTCGGCGCGCAAGCTGGTGGACATCCTGCGCGCCCTGCCCGAGGCGGACGTGTCGCTGTCACTCGCCGGCAAGAAGCTCACGGTGCAGTCGGGCCGCAGCCGCTTCAACCTGCAGACGCTGCCCGCCGAGGAGTACCCGGCGGTGGCGGCGGCCGAGTACGGCACCGACTTCGAGCTGCCCGCCGGCGCGCTGAAGCACCTGCTGGCGATGGTGCACTACGCGATGGCGGCGCAGGACATCCGCTACTACCTGAACGGCATGCTCTTGGTGGTCGAGGGCCCGATCGTGCGCGCCGTGGCCACCGACGGCCATCGCCTGGCGCTGTGCGAGGTCAGCCGCGATGCGGCCACCGCCGGCCGCGTCGAGGCGATCATCCCGCGCAAGACAGTCCATGAGCTCGCGCGGCTGCTGCCCGACGCCGCCGACGAACCGGTGCGAGTGCAGATGGCCGCCAACCAGGTCAGGTTCGCTTTCGGCGGCATCGAGCTCGTCTCCAAGCTGGTCGAGGGCAAGTTCCCCGACTACACGAAGGTGATCCCCGTCAACAACACGCGCCGCTTCGTCGTCTCGCGCGAGCTGCTGGCCTCGGCGCTGCAGCGCGCGGCGATCCTGACCACTGACAAGTTCAAGGGCGTGCGCATGGTGCTCGGCGCCAACAGCCTGAAGATCCATACCGCCAACTCCGACCAAGAAGACGCGCAGGAGGAACTCGAGATCGACTACTCCGGCGACGCCCTGGACATCGGCTTCAACGTCACCTACCTGCTCGACGTGCTGGCCAACCTGAAGAGCGAGCAGGTCGCTTTCGCGCTCGGCGACGCGCTCGGCAGCGCCCTGGTGACGGTGCCCGACAGCGACCGGTTCAAGTACGTCGTGATGCCGATGCGCATCTAGCGGCGCCCCCGCCCGTCGGCGGCGGCCGCCGCGGGCGCAGCCCTTGGCGCAAGCCACAGCAAGGAAAGCCATTGTCCGCAGTACCGATCCCCCCGGCAGGCGCCGGTGACGAGACTTCCGCCGGCGACTACGGCGCCGGCAGCATCCAGATCCTCGAAGGCCTGGAGGCGGTGCGCAAGCGCCCCGGCATGTACATCGGCGACACGCACGATGGCACCGGCCTGCACCACATGGTCTTCGAGGTCGTCGACAATTCGATCGACGAGGCGCTGGCGGGCTTCTGCGACGACATCGTGGTCACCATCCACACCGACAACTCGGTGTCGGTGATCGACAACGGCCGCGGCATCCCGACCGGCATCAAGCTCGACGACAAGCATGAGCCCAAGCGCTCGGCGGCGGAGATCGCGCTGACCGAGCTGCACGCCGGCGGCAAGTTCAACCAGAACAGCTACAAGGTCTCCGGCGGCCTGCACGGGGTCGGCGTGTCCTGCGTCAACGCGCTGTCCAAGTGGCTGCGGCTGACGGTGCGCCGCGAAGGCAAGGTGCACCTGCTCGAGTTCCGCCGCGGCGAGGTCGTCGATCGCCTCGTCGAGACCCGCGACGGCGTGGCCGTCTCGCCGATGCGCGTGATCGGCGAGACCGACCGCCGCGGCACCGAGGTTCACTTCCTGCCCGACGAGGAGATCTTCGGCAAGGTCGAGTTCCACTGGGAGATCCTCAGCAAGCGGCTGCGCGAGCTCAGCTTTCTCAACAACGGCGTGCGCATCCGGCTGATCGACCAGCGCAGCGGCAAGGAGGACGACTTCGCCTTCTCCGGCGGCGTCAAGGGCTTCGTCGAGTACATCAACCGCGCCAAGACGGTGCTGCACCCGAACGTGTTCTACGTCGCCGCCGAGTCGAGCGCCGGCGGCGTGCCGGTCGGCGTCGAGGTGGCGATGCAGTGGAACGACGCCTACGCCGAGAACCTGCTCGCCTTCACCAACCACATCCCGCAGAAGGACGGCGGCACGCACATCACCGGCCTGCGGGCGGCGATGACGCGGGTGCTCAACAGCTACATCAAGGCCAACGAGCTCGACAAGAAGGCCAAGGTCGAGACCACCGGCGACGACATGCGCGAGGGCCTGACCTGCGTGCTGTCGGTCAAGGTGCCGGAGCCGAAGTTCAGCTCGCAGACCAAGGACAAGCTCGTCTCCAGCGAGGTGCGGCCGGCGGTCGAGGAGGTGGTGGCGCGGGCGCTCGAAACCTACCTGCTGGAAAAGCCCGCCGACGCCAAGATCATCTGCGGCAAGATCGTCGAGGCCGCGCGCGCCCGCGAGGCGGCGCGCCGCGCCCGCGAGATGACCCGGCGCAAGGGCCTGCTCGACGGCGCGGGCCTGCCCGGCAAACTGGCCGACTGCCAGGAGCGCGACCCCGCCAAGAGCGAGCTGTACATCGTCGAGGGCGACTCCGCCGGCGGCAGCGCCAAGCAGGGCCGCGACCGCAAGTTCCAGGCGATCCTGCCGCTGCGCGGCAAGGTGCTGAACGTCGAGCGTGCGCGCTTCGACAAGCTGATCGGCTCGGAGCAGATCGCCACGCTGATCACCGCGCTGGGCACCGGCATTGGCCCGGAGTTCAACCCGGACAAGCTGCGCTACCACCGCGTGATCATCATGACCGACGCCGATGTCGACGGCGCCCACATCCGCACCCTGCTGCTGACGCTGTTCTATCGGCAGATGACGGCGCTGGTCGAGCGCGGGCACATCTACATCGCGCAGCCGCCGCTGTACAAGGTCAAGCAAGGCAAGGACGAGCGCTACATCAAGGACGACCACGAGCTGTCGCTGTACCTGCTGAAGCTCGCGCTCGAAGGCGCGCGGCTGTATCCGGACCGCGCCGCGGTCGAGGCCAACCGGCCGATCACCGGCGATGCGCTCGGCGAGCTGGCGCGCCAGTACCTGCTCGCCGACGCCGTTGTGCAGCGGCTGGCGCACGTGATCGACCGCGCTGCGCTGGAGGCGATCGTCGGCGGCGTAGAGCTGAAGCTCGGCGATGCGCCGGCGGCACAGGCGAGCGCGCAGGCGCTGGCGCAGGCGATGGGCAACCACACGGTCGAGGTCTTCGCGCAGTACGACGCCAAGCTCGACAAGCACCGGCTGCTGATCCACCGCCGCCACCACGGCAACGTGAAGGTCAGCGCCATCGACGCCGACTTCCCGCTCACCGCCGACTACCAGACCCTGCAGACCGCGGCCGCCACCTTCAAGGGGCTGATCGGCCCCGGCGCGCGGGTGGCCCGCGGCGAGGGCGACAAGGCCCGGGAGACGCCGGTGGCCGACTTCCGCGCCGCCATGCAATGGCTGCTGGCGCAGGCCGAAGGCGCGATCAGCAAGCAGCGCTACAAGGGCCTGGGCGAAATGAACCCCGAGCAGCTTTGGGAAACGACGATGGACCCGGCGGTGCGGCGGCTGCTGAAGGTGCAGATCGAGGACGCCATTTCCGCCGACCAGATCTTCACTACCCTGATGGGCGACGAGGTCGAGCCGCGCCGGCAGTTCATCGAGACCAACGCGCTGGCGGCGGGGAACATCGACGTGTAGTTGGCGGCGCGCCGGCCCGTCAGAGGGCAGCGACGGCGGCGATCGCGGCTCAGGGAACGCGTGCAGGCAGGCCTTGCGCTCGGCCGCTCGGTTGGCCCGGCCGGCATGACGCAGCTCGCCGCGCCGCCTCGCTCACTCAAAGCGGCGGGAACTCGCGAAGCTGCTGTCGGCGGTCGAGGCACACCACCTCGACCTCGGCCTCGACCAGCACGTCGCCGCGGCACTCCAGCCGCTGGACGAAGCGGCCGCGGTAGGCGGAGTCGAGCCGGAAGGTCGAAACCACCTCGATCAGGTCGCCGAGCCGCGCCGAGCGCTTGAACTTCATCGCAAGGGCATAGACGACGAAGTAGTGGCCGTCACGGTTCCAGTCCTGGATCGGGCGGCCGAGCGCGCCGATGTATTCCGTGCGGCCGCGCTCGAGGAACTTCAGGTAGTTGGCGTGATAGACCACGCCGAGGCTGTCCGTGTCCTCGTAGTACACCTTGTACGCAACCCGGTGTTCGCGTTCCATGCATGCCCTCGCGGGAGTGGTCGCTGTCGCCGCGGCGGTGTGCCGCCGGTTTACGGCCGCCGCCGATCGCATCGCTTTGGTGTGCCTGCAGGCGGCTCGCGGCGCCGGTGCAACCGGGCGACTGCAACGAGCCTCGCCCGCCCGAGGCGGGCGCTCAACGCGCCGCCGGCTTCCACTGCGGCATCGTCCGGCGCATGAACTCGTCGAACAGCGGCACGGTGAACGCGGTGTCGCCGTGGGCGGGGCTGTAGATCATGCCCTTGCGGATCAGGCCGGCGCGCAACGGCGCGACGGCCTGCACCTTGGCGCCGAGCGCCTGCGCGATGTCGCCGGAGCGGTGCGCACCGGGTCCGAGCTCGGCCAGGGCGCGCAGGTAGTCCTTCTCGCGCGGCGTCAGCCGGTCGAAGCGGACACGGAAGAAGCTGCTGTCAAGCTTCTTGATCGACGCGGCCGTCGCGCGCCGCACGACCTCGGCGTCGATCGGTGAGGTCTCGGCCAGGTTCCACGCCTGGTAGCCCCACTCCTGCAGGAAATAGGGGTAGCCCAGCGTCACGGCAAAGATGGCATCCAGCGCGTCGTCGGTGAAATCCACACCCTGCGCGCGCACTGGCCCCCGCAGGGCTTCCGCGGCGTCGGCCGGGGCGAGCGGGCCGATGTCGGCATAGGTGAACAGCCGCTCGGCGTACGACTTGGAGCGTCCGGCCAGCCCGACGAGCTGCGGCAGCCCGGCGCCGACGAGCACCACCGGCAGCTGGCGCTGCGCGATCCGGTGCAAGGCCAAGATCAGCGCGCTCATCTCGGTTTCGCTCAGGTACTGCAGTTCGTCGACGATCACCGCCACGGCGCGGCCGCGGTCCTGGGCGGCCTCGCCGAGCGCCACGAACATCTCCGCCAGGTCCGCCTCCAGGTCGCCGGAGTCGGCGGCACCGCGCTCGGGGTCGATGTCGATGCCGACCTCCACCTCGGCCACCTTGAGCTTGATCGCGCCGACGAAGCTGCGCAGCACGCGCAGGCCGCGCTTGACCTTGTCGCTGACGCCCGCCATCGCGTCGAGCTGGAACAGGATCTGCCGCAGCACCGGCACCAGCAACTCCGGGAGGGAGCGGTCTTCGGTGGCTTCGATCATGGCGATCGAGTAACCGAGTTCCTCCGCCATGGCCCGGATCTTGTTCAGAAGCACCGTCTTACCGACGCCGCGCAGCCCCACCAGCATCAGGCTCTGTTCGTAGCGGCCGGCCCGCACCCGGTGCAGCAGCACGCGGGCGCGTTCGATCAGCTGGTCACGGCCGGCCAGTTCGGGCGGCGGGCTGCCCGCGCCGGGCGAAAACGGGTTCTTGAGGGCATCCATGTATAGGGAGGTTATCTTTTTATGAAGAGTTTATCTCCTCTGATGATAAACTTCTATGAAATTTCTGGTCGGCTCGCTGCCTCGGGTCTTGGTCCAGGATGAGGTTCGGCCGGCGGCGGCCGTCAGCGCGGGGGCGTTCCCGCTTGGCTCGCCAAGCTGCGGTGACAGGGCCCGGGGCGGGCGGCGGGGAGTTGGGTGCCCACCCGGAGCCGGCTCCACCCGGGGCAGGGTGAGATTGCGCTTGCCGCGCAAGAGCTCCCGCCTTCCCGCCCTCGCGAGTCGGCCGCCGGCACGCGATCTTCTATCCGCTCCCGACCCGGTCGGCCTCCGGCGCTCCGTCCCAAAGCCACGCCGCGCCGCGTACGCCGCTGGAATCGCCATGCACCGGCGGCGCCAGGCGCGTGGCCACGTGATCGGAGAACACGTGCGCGCCCCACAGCCTCGGCACGGTTTGGTAAAGGCGGCCCACCTTCGACACGCCGCCGCCGAGCACGATCACGTCGGGGTCGAGCAGGTTGATCACGCCGGCCAGCGCGCGCGCCAGCCGCGCCTCGTAGCGGGCGATCGCCGCCTCGTCGTCGGCGCCGCCATCGCGCGCCAGCGCCGGCCCGCAGAGGTAGGTCTCGATGCAGCCGGCGCGGCCGCAGTAGCAGGGGCGCAGCGGCAGGTCCTCGGCGGCGGGCAGCGGCAGGGGGTTGTGGCCCCACTCGCCGGCGATCGCGTTCGGCCCGACCAGCACCGTCCCGTCGACGACGATGCCGCCGCCGACCCCGGTCCCGAGGATCACGCCGAAGACGACCCGCGCACCCCGGCCCGCGCCATCCGTCGCCTCCGACAGCGCGAAGCAGTTGGCGTCATTCGCCAGCCGCAGCTCGCGGTCGAGCGCCGCTTCGAGGTCGCGCTGCAACGGCTGGCCGATCAGCCAGGTGGAATTCGCGTTCTTGACCAAGCCGGTGACGCGCGACAGCGCGCCGGGGATGCCGACGCCGACGGTGCCTCGCCGGCCGGTTTCGGCTTCGATCGCGTGCACGAGCGAGGCGATCGCCGCCACGGTGCCGGCGTAGTCGCCCTGCGGCGTCGGCACGCGGCGGCGGATCAGTGCGCGGCCGACTTCGTCGAGGGCGATGCCCTCGATCTTGGTGCCGCCGAGGTCGATGCCGATGCGCATGCGGCGATGCTAACGGCCGCTGCAGGCCAGCCGCGGCAGACGGGCTGGCGCGGCGGGAAGCGATGCGCGGCGGGCGGGCGGCGGCTCGAAGGTCGCACTATGCTGACCCATTGCCGCGCTCGTTGCCTCGAGCGCAAACGCTGCGAGCCAGAAACCGACCGATGGCCCCGCTCGACCTCCAGCCACTGCGCCGCCTGCTGCGGGCGCAGACGATCGCCGCGCTCGCCACCTTGCACCGCGGGGAGGCCGCGCTGTCGATGGTCCCGTTCGCCCTCGACGAAAGCGCGCCGGCCTTCGTGATCCATGTCAGCAGCCTGGCCGCACACACGCGCGACATGCTCGAGCACCCGCGCGTGAGCCTGCTCGTGGTGGCGCCCGACGACGGCGGCCGGCCGCAGGCGCGGCCGCGGGTGACGGTGCAGGGCGACGCCATGCCGATCGATCGCGACTCCGACCGCTACGCCGCCGCGCGGGCGCTTTACCTGCGGCGCTTTCCCGAGGCGGAAGACACCTTCGCGCTCGCCGACTTTTCGCTGTTCGCGATAACGCCGCTGTCGGCACGGTTCATCGGCGGGTTCGCGCAGGCGGTGAGCCTGACGCCGGAGCAGTTTGCCCGGGCGCTGCGCGACGGCTGACGCACCGCGGGCGGCCTCGCCGCGGCTTGCCAAGACCGGCGCCGGGGCTGGCGCCCGGGCGGCGGGAGGATCGGGCGTCCTCGCGCGCCCGGTTGGCGGCTGCATTGCCCAGCCCGCACGCTGGCGCCCCCGGCGCCGGTGGATCGGGCATCATCACCGCCGCAGGCGCTTTTCCTCGGATGGCGACGCCGCGGCCCTCCGCTTCCGCTCAGCGACGATGATCTTCCCGTGCCGCCGAGTGCCGGTTTCGACGCTTTCGTTCCCCTGGCGCGCGCGCCCGGAGGCCGCCGCATGAACGGCCGCCGCCGCGACCTGCTGCGGGCGCTGGTGGCGCTGCTGGCGGCGTTCGTCGTGACCACCGTGGCGGTGGCGCTGCTGCTGGAGCGCGGCGTGGTGATCGGCGACTTCATGGCGCCGGCGCTGCTCGACGGCGACGGCATCGTGGTCGACCGCGCCAGCGGCCGCTTCATCGACTACCGTCCGGGCGAGATCGTGTCGCTGCAGGTGCCCGGCGAGCGGCGCGGCCGCGTGCTCAAGCGCGTGCGCGGCGGGCCCGGCGACCCGGTGCTGGCCAGCGGCACGCAGCTGCGCGCGCTGGGGCCGGACGAGTTCGTCGTCGATGACGATCTCGCGGCCAACGGCTACACGGTGCTCGAGCGCAGCGAGATCGAGGGCCGCGTGCTGCTGCGGGCTTGGCCGCTGTCGCGGCTGAAGTGGCGGCCGGGAGTGGAGCCATGAGGATGCTGGCGATTTGGCTTGGTGCGGCTTGGCTGCCGC
>CALGWX010000281.1 GCA_937936215.1 uncultured Burkholderiaceae bacterium
CGGAGCGGCCGTTAGCCACGAGGCGTTCATCCGCCGCGCCTGCGACCCGCAGCAAAGCGCGGTGGTCGAAGCCTGCGCCGGCAGCGGCAAGACCTGGCTGCTGGTCGGCCGCATCGTGCGGGCGCTGCTGGATGGCAGCACGCCGGGCGAGATCCTCGCGATCACCTTCACCCGCCGCGCGGCGCAGGAGATGCGCACGCGGCTGCTCGACGACCTGAGGACGCTCGCGCTCGCCGAGGACGACGCGATCGTCGACTGGCTGCGCCAGCGTGGCATGGACGAGCCGGCCGCACGGGCAGCGATCGGCCCGGCGCGAAACCTTTACGAGAAGGTCGTCGCGGCGCGGGTGCCGATCTCGATGGAGACCTTCCACGGCTGGTTCTGGCAGCTCGTTTCCCGCGCGCCGCTCGGCGCGGGCGTGCCTTACGCGCCGGCGCTGCTGGAGGCGGTCGATCGTCTGCGAACCGACGCCTGGCTGCATTTCTCGGCTCGCCTGCTGCGGCCGGAACACGCCGACGTAAGGGCAGCCTGGGAGCGGTTGATCGACGAGATCGGCGACGCGTCGGCGCGAAGTTTGCTGATCAAGTTCCTCGACTGCCGCGCCGAGTGGTGGTGCTTCGCCGGCGATGACGAAGGCCATGCCGTGCAGCGTGCGCTGGCGCCGCTGGCGACGGTGGGCGAGCACGATCCACGCAACGACCTGCGCACGGGCGACTTCGTCGAGGCCGTCGCCACGCTGGCCGAACTCTGGGGTACGCGGCTGGCGGGGCTGCAGACTGCCGCGAAGGCGCTCGAGCGGGTGCGAGGCTGGCTCGAAGCCTCGCCTGCCGACCCGGCGGCCGACTTCCGCGCTGCGTGCGAGATCGTGCTGACCGCGAAGCGCACCCCGATCGTGGCGCTTTGCCCCGAAGCGGCGGCGAAGCGCCTCACCGGCGCGGGTGAAGCCGAGCGCTACGCGCAGGCGCACGGCCTCGTGGTCGCGCGGCTGGCCGAGATCGAGTCCGACCTGCGCGTCTGGCAGGCGCTGCGGCTGAACGAAGCGGCGCTCGCCTGCGGCCGGCTGCTGATCGAGGTCTACCAGGCGTTGAAGGCGCAGCAGCAGGCGCTCGACTTCACCGACCTGGAGTGGCACGCGCACCGCCTGCTCGCGGATCCCGACCACGCCGCCTACATGCAGGTGCGGCTCGATGCCCGCTACCGGCACATCCTGGTCGACGAGTTCCAGGACACCAACCCGCTGCAGTGGCAGGTGCTGCAATCGTGGCTGGCCGGTTATGGCGACCGCGACGAGGAATCGGCCGGCGACGACCGGCCGCGGGTGTTCATCGTCGGCGACCCCAAGCAGTCGATCTACCGCTTCCGCCGCGCCGAGCCGCGCGTCTTCGACGCCGCGCGCGAGTTGCTGGCGAGGGACTTCGGCGCAGCGCACCTGCGCACCAACGTCACCCGCCGCAACCGGCAGGCGCTGGTCGAGGTGCTCAACCAGGTGATGGCGGCCAACCCGCTGTACCAGCCGCAGGCCACGCTCGCCGGCGTTGGCGGCGCCTTCGTGCTGTTGCCGCTGGCGCAGCCATTGCCGCCGCCGGCGGTGGACGAGACGTCGCTGCGCGACGTGCTCGAGCAGCCGCGCGCCGAGCGCGACAGCGAAAGCCGTTACCGCGAGGGCCGCGTGCTCGGCAACGAACTCGCCTACTGGGTGGCGCACACGCGCGTGCGCGAGCACGGCCGCGAACGCGCGGCGCGCTGGTCCGACGTGCTGCTGCTGGTGCGCCGGCGCACTTATCTGCCGCAGATCGAGCGCGCGCTGCGCGACGCGGGCGTGCCGTATGTGAGCGACCGCCGCGGCGGCCTGCTCGCCACGCTGGAGGCCGACGACCTGCTGGCGTTGCTGGGCTTTCTCACCACGCCGACGCACGACCTGAAGCTCGCGCATGCGCTGCGCTCGCCGATCTTCGGCGCCAGCGACGAGGACTTGATCGCGCTGGCGCGGCAGCCGGGCGCCCACTGGTGGCCGCGGTTGCAGGCGTTGGCGGCACAGCCGGCCTCGGCGGGCGATGGCGCGGCCGACGAGCCCGCGCTCGTCCGCGCGGCCCGGCTGCTGGCGCGCTGGCTGGAGGCCGCCCGCGTGCTGCCGGTGCACGACCTGCTGGACCGCATCTACTTCGAGGGCGACCTGCGCCGCCGCTACGCGGCCGCCGTGCCGGCGCCGATGCACGCGCAGGTGCAGGCCAACCTCGACGCCTTCATCGAGCTGGCGCTGGCCATCGACGCCGGCCGTTACCCGAGCCTGCCGCGCTTCATCGACGAACTGGCCGGCCTGAAGCGGCACGCGCCCGAGGAAGCGCCGGACGAGGGCATCGCCGATGCCGGCGATGCCGTGAAGGTGATGACGATCCACGGTGCCAAGGGGCTGGAGGCGGAGATCGTCGCCATCGCCGATGCGCACGCCAAGGCGGCCACGGATGCCGAGAGCGTGCTCGTCGTCTGGCCGCCGCAGGCGCCGGCGCCGGAGCACGTTTCGCTGGTGGCCCGCGGCGCGGCCGGCCGCGATGCCGCGCGCGCCGACTGGTTTGCTGACGACGACGCGCAGCGCGCGCAGGAGGACTGGAACCTGCTTTACGTGGCCGCCACCCGCGCCCGGCAGGTATTG
>CALGWX010000282.1 GCA_937936215.1 uncultured Burkholderiaceae bacterium
GGCAATGCTCCCGCGGCGCCAGCCGCGGCGTGTAGCGTTCGCCGACCTGCAGGCCGAACAGATGCTCGACATTGTGCGTGACGCCGGGCGCGTAGCGATGGCGCCAACGCGGATAGATCGGGTAGCAGTGGGCGTAGTTCCAGTCGTCGAAGTCGGCCGCAGCGCGCGCCAGCCCCGTTTCCTCCTCGACCTCGCGCGCGCAGGTCAGCGTCAGCGGCTCATCGGCCGCCTCGCGGCTGCCGGTCACCGACTGCCAGTAGCCCGGGAAATCGACGCGTTCCAGCAGCAGCACCTCCAGCGCGGGGGTGTGCACGACCACCAGCACGGATTCGGGGAGCTTGTAGTGGCCCGCCACGACCGTCGTCAAAGCAGTGTCAGGTGATCGGTGGCAGCCTTCTGACGCAGACTGCAGTTCGTTCGCCCCCTTCGGGCGCGACACGGGACGGTAGGCGTTCGAGCCCTACGCGTCGCCCTGCGCGCACACGAAGACGCGATCCGCGTTCGCCGCCGGCGGCGAACGACCGTCGCCGCCTTGATGGTCAACCCGCTCGCCGGCGAGGTCATGCTCGGCCGTGGCTAGCCACCAGGGTTTCGCAGAAGCCGCCCTACCGGTCCTGTTCTCTTGGCGCAGACGCGCCCCGCAACAGACCCTCGGTGCTGATGTCCTCGTCAAGCTCGGGCCAATGGATCCCGTAGCCCGCGGCGCAGGTTTCCCAACGCTGAAGCTGCTCCGGCGTCGCTTGGCGCGGTCGCGGATACCAGGCCAATGGCGCGCTGATCGTGCGGCCATCCATCAGATCGACATGAATGCTGTCCGCGTCGAATCGCACCGCTTTGACGCGCTCATCCGCCGCGCTGGCCAAAATACCCATACCAAGCCTCCAACAAGCTTTCCCGCTGCGCGCTCACCACGATGCGTATCTCTCTCCGTTCATACGCAGCGGAACCGTGGTTGCGCGCCAACGCCACCGGCGCCAGCCATAGCCTCGCCGATGCGCCAGCACGATCCACATGCACGTGTGGCGGCTCGTTCGGTTCGTGGCTGAAGGAGTAGAACCAAAACCCTGCAGGCGAAGCACGGTGGGCATTTCGTTCCGCCCGGCGGGTCAACGCGGCGAATGGACGTTCACGCACGCCCCTTCCGAGAATAGCCTACGCCGTCGCGTCAATCGCCGACATACAGCGCCAGCAGCTCCTCGATGGGCTTGTCGCCGGCGTACTCGCGCAGCCGCTCCAGCACGGGCTTCGGCAGCCGGTCGTCGGGCCAGTCGGCAACGAGCAGACGCGGCAGCATCGAGTCGAGGGTGCGAAAGCCGCTTTTTCGCACGATGGCGCGATCGACGCGATCCCAGAACGCCGCGCCCACCGATTGCAGCTTGGCGCGCGCCGCCAAATCCCCCGCCGCCAGCCGCCGCTGCGCCTCGCGCAGGCGAATGCGCGGCGGCGGCGCGTCGAGCAGCCGACGCTCCACCGCGGCGATCGCCGCGGGCGGCAACTCCGAGCGCCGCAGCGCCTTGACCGCGTAGTACTGCGCCAGGCCCTCGCCGACCCACGGCGGCAGCCGCGCCGGCATCGCCTGCCGCAGCTGCTCGCGCAGCATCCACGCCAACGCGAACTCGGGGTGCACCAGCTTCCCTTCGCGCCCGGCGGACGAGATCAGCAGCGTGCGCTGGCCAGCCACGCCGACCGGCGCCCCGTCGTCGCTCGGGCCGTCCAGCCACAGCACGGTGCTGCGCAACGGCGAGAGCCCGCGCGCACCGGCGGTGCGCGCCAGATACGCAAGCGCACGGCCATGCTCGGCCACGATCGGGCGCAGGTCGGCGCCGAGCGCATCGAGATGGACGACCTCGAAGCCGCCTTGGCGCAGCGACGCCCCAGGCAGCCGGCCGATGGCGAAGAACTCGAAAGGCTCGTCGACCGCGGGCACGCGCCGTTGCGCGGCCTTGCCCACCGGCACCCCGCCGTGCACCGGCGCGCCGCCGGAAAACGCCACCTCGCCCTCGTGCCGCGGATCGTCGACCGGCCGCAGCAGCGAGGTCGCCTCGCTGAACAGCCAGAAGTCGGCGCGCGGATCGAAGACGCTGTCGCGTGCGCGCGGATCGACCCCGTCGTCGCCCGCCGCCCGCAGGTTGACGCGCCAGGAAAGCCGCACGCAGGCCCAGCCCTGCACGCGCCAGGCGCTCGCCGAATCCGGCGCCAGCGGCGCGCCGTCGCAGCGGATGTCGGCCACCTGCGGCGCCAGCCCCGCCGCCATGCCGCGCACCTGCACGCTGAAGTCCTTCGCCCGCCGCGCCGCAGGCAGTTCCACCACCACGCGCGCGACCAGCGGCTCTGCGGCATCGAGCGCGACGCGGTACTGCCAGGTTTCTGCGTGGGCGAGGGGGGCGGCCGCCAAGCCCAGCACGACAAGACTTGCCATTTTCAGCTTGCCGACGCGGGTCGGGTCAGTCCGGTCGTGGAGCTGTTCGGGCCGCATGACCGCCAATGATGCACCCCGCGCGGTCAGGCCGCGAAAACCGCCGTCAAATCGAAGCGAAAAGGCGCCTCGGCTCGGCGCGCGAGATCAGACGCCGCCCGCCCGCGGCCTGCGTCGTTGCGTCGCGCGCCGCTCGCACTCGGCCACCACCGCGCACAGCTGCGCCTCGAGATTCTGGCGCACGGCCAGGCTGCCGATGCCCGGCGGCGGCGGATAGCGCGAGACCATCACCGACGTGTAGCGCAGCGCCACCGGCCCACGCGCGGGGCCGGGTTGCAGCTCGTAGCGGCCCTCGAAGGCGTCCAGCGCGCGGTCCTTCAGCAGGCCGAGGTCGAAGGCGAGCGCCCGCGCGTGCGCAATGCGCCCCTCGCGGTGCTCGATCTCCAGCCGCACCTTCAGCGGCTGCGCGAACATCATGAAGCGGAACTCGCCTTCCTGCTCGACGAGCAGCCGCTCCACCTCGCGCGCCAGCGCCTTGCGCTCGACCACCGTGCAGGCGCGGATGCCCGGCATGAAGCGCGGCAGCGCGGGATAGTCGGTGATCGTCTGCCAGACGGTCGCCGGCGCCGCCTCCACCTCGCAGACGGCCTGCGCCTCGAAGGTGCGGCCGCGCCGGTCGACCTCGACCCGCACCTTCGCCTGCGGCTTGCCCATGTGCCCTCCGGCCCCGACGCGCCCCGTGCGGCGCGGCCGTGGCTCAGCCCGCCTTGGTCTCGCCGCGGACGCGGATGTGCAGCTCGCGTAGCTGCTTCTCGTCCACCGCGGAGGGCGCCTGCGTCAGCAGGCACTGCGCGCGCTGCGTCTTCGGGAAGGCGATCACGTCGCGGATCGACTCGGCACCGGCCATCATCGTGACGATGCGGTCCAGCCCGAAGGCGATGCCGCCGTGCGGCGGCGCGCCATACTGCAGCGCGTCGAGCAGGAAGCCGAACTTGGCGCGCGCTTCCTCCGGGCCGATCTTCAGCGCGCGGAAGACCTTGCTCTGCACGTCCTCGCGGTGAATCCGCACCGAGCCGCCGCCGATCTCCCAGCCATTGAGCGCCATGTCGTAGGCCTTGGCCAGGCACTTCGACGGGTCGGTCTCCAGGTAGTCGATGTGCTCGTCCTTCGGGCTGGTGAACGGGTGATGCGCGGCGACGTAGCGGGTCTCTTCCTCGTCGTACTCGAACATCGGGAAGTCGATCACCCACACCGGCTTCCAGCCATCGGCCGACAGCCCGTGCGCACGGCCGA
>CALGWX010000283.1 GCA_937936215.1 uncultured Burkholderiaceae bacterium
CTACGGCGCCCATCTGGCACGCGAAACGGGCTTGCCGGTGCTTCTTTCCGGCGGCGACCCGACCGCGCCGGCGTGCCCGAGGCGCGCCTGATGCAGACCGCGCTCGAACGCGACTTCGGCGTGCGGGCGCGCTGGGTCGAGGACGGCAGCGACACCACCGCCAACAATGCCCGCTCTTCGGCCCGGATGCTCGCCGCGCGGGACATCACGCGGGTGCTGCTGGTGACCTACGGCGTGCACACGGCGCGGGCGCGGCGCGCCTTCGCGGCTGCCGGCTTGACCACCGTGCCCGCGGCAACCGGCTATGTGGGCAGCGCGCCCTTCGGCTGGCAGCATCTGGTGCACAACGCCGAGGCGCTGCGCCTGAGCAACCTGGCGTTGCGCGAGTGGATGGCCGGCCTGTGGTACAGGCTGCGCCGCTGAATGTCCTCACCACGGAGACCCCATGTTCAAGAAGAGCGCCCTCGACTTCGAAGACACCGCCCACGTGATCGCCGCCGCGGTCGCCGAGGCCAAGAAGAACAACTGGCCAGTGGCGATCGCCGTCGTCGACGACGGCGGCCATCTGCTGAACTTCGTGCGGCTGGACGGGACGCCGCCGGTCTCTGCCTATATCGCGCCGGAAAAGGCGCGCGCCGCGGCGCTCGGCCGGCGCGAGAGCAAGGTCTACGAGGACATCATCAACCAGGGCCGCAATGCGTTCCTGTCGGCGCCGCTGCAGGGCATGCTCGAAGGCGGGGTGCCGATCGTCGTCGATGGCCAGGTGGTCGGCGCCGTGGGCGTGTCCGGCGTCAAATCGAGCGAGGACGCGCAGGTTGCCAAGGCCGGCGTGGCGGCGTTGACGGCGTAAGCCGCGCGCGCCTCGATTCGAGCGCGGCACGCCGGGGCGCCGCCGCGGCAGCGGCGCGCTCACAACTGAGCCAGGACGCGCCGGTCGCGAACGCCGGCGTGGCGGCACTCACGGCCCAAGCCGCAGCCCGCCGGACTCGAAAGCTGTACTGCGCGGCGCCGGGGAGACAGCGACGTCGGTGGTCATACGGGCGGGGCGGCGCGCTGCGAGGCGAAGGAGGGTCGTCCGCCGGAAGCCGGTGGCGACGTCCGCTCAGTCGGCGCTGGCACGCGCGGCGCGCATTCCCCGCTCGACATCGACCCGAGCCAGTACCAGCAGGCCGGCGACGAAGTAAAGGCCGGTGGCGACGATGGCCAGCCGGTGGTTGTTGTTCGTCAGCCAGGTGACCAGCCCGTAAGTCAGCGGCCCAATGACCGCCGACAGCCACAGCGCCACATTCCACAGGCTGTAGAACTCGGCGCGGCGATGCTCCGGCGCGAAGACGCCGACCATCGCCCGCCCGGCCGACTGGCTCGAGCCCATGCACAGCCCGGCGATGTTCGCCGCCACCCAGAACCACCCCACCCCGGTCGCCAGCCCGGCGATCAGCACCATCGCGATCCAGCCCGCAATCGTCAGCGCCAGCGCCGGCTTGTGGCCGATGGCGTCCTGCACGTAGCCGAAGGCAAAGGCGCCGATCGCGGCCGTCACGTTCACGGCCAGGATCAGCGTCATCGTCTGCGCGGTGTCGAAGTTCATCACCTGCTGCGCATAGATCGCCGCCAGCGCGATGACCACCGAGATCCCCGCCTGGTACAGCAGCCCGCACAGCGCCAGCCAGCCGAAATCGCGGAAATCCCGGATGTGGGCGAGCGTGTGCCAAAGCCGCGCGGTGGAGTCGCGCAGCACGCCTGCCACCGTGCCCTGCCCGAGCGGCGCGGCCCGCTCGCGCAGCGTGGTGAAGGTGGGAATCACCGCCACCGCGAACAGCGCCGCGGTGATCAGCATCGTCACCGGCACGTAGTGCGTCGCCGGCAACCCTTGCCCCTGCGCCCACAAGACATAGCCCAGGCCGAGCGCCAGCGCCAGCAGCCCGCCCAGGTAGCCGAGGCTCCAGCCCCAGCCGGAGACCTTGCCCAGGGCCTCCGGCCGCGCCAGCTCGGGCAGGAAGGCGCTGTTCAGTGTCACGCCGGCCGAAAAGCAGATGTTCGACACGATGATCGCGGCCACCGCCAGCGCCAGGTCGCCCGGCCCCGCCAGCGCCAGCGCCGCCGTGGCGACGACACAGCCGATGGTCACCAGCCCCATCAGCAGTTTCTTGCGCGCGTGCAGGTCGGCATAGGCGCCGAGCGCCGGCATCACCAGCATGCCGAGGAGGTAAGACGCCGACAGCGCCCCCGTCCACGCCAGCGTGGCCCAGGGCGCATCGCCGGCGACGACGGCGACGAAGTAGGCATTGAACACTGCCGTCAACACCACGGTCGTGTAGCCGGAATTGGCGAAGTCGTACATCGCCCAGGCAAACACCTCCCGCCGCGGCACGCCGGGGTTCAGGCTCTCGGGGTCGAACAGCGGCATGGGAAGTCCAAGGTTGCTTTCGGGCGAGAAGGCGGCGCTTCCGTCACGGCATGGCAGTCGTGCGGCCGCCCGGCGCAGCGAAGGGGATCCGGTGGCGAAAAGGTCGTTTCGGTCGGCAAGCCGGCTTCGGCCGGCAGTGAGCCGTGCCCCGGCTCAGCGTCCCGCGCGGCGCTCGGCCCGTCGGCAGCGACGGCGCCCAGCGTGCCTGTGGCCGCGCCGGTTCGCTACACCGGCTCGAAACGACGGCTCGCCACGACGGAAGCGACCTGCCCCAGCCGCGTCGCCGATGCTACCGTGCGCGCCGTCGCCTCTCGATGTCGCCGCTCGTTGCCCGTCCATGAAGGAGCTCGACCGCATCGACCGCCAGATCCTCGCCATCCTGCAGGCGGACGGCCGCATCACCAATCAGGCCCTGTCGGAGCGGGTGGCGCTCAGCCCTCGCGCCTGCCTTGAACGCGTGCGGCGGCTGGAGCGCTCCGGGATCATCACCGGCTACATGGCGGTGGTCGACCCGCGCCGCGTGGGCGGGCTGCTGACCATCGTGGTCGAGGTGTCGCTGCGCGAGCAGTCGGCCGCCACCCATGCCCGCTTCGAGGCGCGGATGCGCGCCTGCGACGAGGTGGTCGAGTGCTTTCTCGTCTCCGGCAACTGCGACTACGTGCTGCGGCTGGCCTGTGAGAGCCTCGACCACTACCGGGAACTGACCAACGCGTGGACCGACGACCCGACCCTGGGCATCGAGCGCATCTCGTCGAAGCCGGAACTGCAGACGGTGAAGCCGTTTCGCGGCTATCCGGTGCGATAGCCGCGCGGCGCGTTCTT
>CALGWX010000284.1 GCA_937936215.1 uncultured Burkholderiaceae bacterium
GGCAGCCTCGCGCCGCTCGCCGCAACCGCGCCACGACGCCCCGCCATGGCCACGTGCGCTGAACCGCCGCGGGTCAGCCTGCGTGTAGCGGCCACCGCCGCCGAGCGCGACGCGGCGACGCGCCGCTGGCTGCGCGAGACCGCGTGTCCCGCCGCGCCGGCGCGGCGGGTGATCCTCGCCGAGGGCCAGCTGTTCGACCGCACCGGCCCGGACGACGTGCCGCTCGTCGGCCTGCCCGCCGGCTGTCCGTGCTGCGCCGGCCTGCTGCCGCTGCGGGTCGCGCTCGGGCGTACCCTGCGCAAGTACCGCCCCGAACGGCTGCTCATTCTGCTTGCCGGCGCCGAACACCTGCCGCGCCTGCGCTGGCTGCTCGAAGACGGCAGTCTGGGCGTCCAGATGCTGGTCGAGCCCTGATGGAACTGGCGAGAGTCAACGGCGTCGAGCTGGCCTACCGAATCGATGGCGACCGCGCGCCGACGCGGCCGTGGCTCGTGTTCGCGCACGCGCTCGGCCAGGACCACTCGATGTGGGAGCCGCAGGTGGCGGCCTTCGGACGCGCCTGCAACATCCTGCGCTATGACCTGCGCGGCCATGGCGCGAGCTCGGCGCCGCGGGGCGAATATTCGCTGGAGGAACTGGCCGACGACCTGCGCGCGCTGCTCGACCACGTGGGCGTGTCCCGCTGCCACCTGATCGGCCTGTCGCTGGGCGCGATGGTGGGCCTGCTGGCCGCCGTCCGCGCACCGCTGCGGATCGCCTCGCTCACGGTGGCCGGGGCCACCAGCGGCTTTCCGTCGCAGCTCGAGCCACAGTGGGCCGCCCGCATCGCGGCGGTCCGTTCGCCGCGCGGCATGGCCTCGATCATCGACGCCACCATCAGCGGCTGGTTCACGGCCGCCTTCTTTGCCACCCGCGCCGCCGACATCGCCCGCTCGGTCAAGGTGCTGCGCGCCACCCCAGTCGACGGCTACGTCGGCTGCCTCACCGCGATGACGCGGGCCGACCTCACGGCCCGCATCGGGTCGATCGGCTGCCCGGTGCTGGTCGTCGCCGGCACCGACGACCGCGTCACGCCGCTGGCCTACGCCGAGAAGATCCTGCTGCAGGTCCCCCAGGCCCGGCTGCGGCGGATCGTCGGCGCCGCGCACCTGTCAAACATTGAGCAGGCGGACGATTTCAACGCGGCGCTGCGGGAGTTCCTGACTGGGGACACCTGACCCGGCTTGATTTCCGGCCGCGGCGCGCCGATATCGGAACTGTTGGCGGTCATCGGATCGGCCGCCCAAGCGTTTGAAGCACCATGCAGACCATCTACAACAGCGCCCTTTACTGCGTCGTCGAGTTCAACGGCTTCGGCGCCGAAGGCCAGCATCCGGCCGGCGGTTTCGAGATCATGGACAAGGCGTTGCGCCGCGAGATCTTCCTCGGCGGCAAGGACGCCGAGCAGTTCCGCTCCAGCGTGCAGGCGTTCATCGCCTCGCAGCCGTCGGTCGAGGACCTCGACGAGTTCCTGGCCAACTACACGGGCCTGATGACCACCCCGGTGGCGTTGCACTGACGCGCGGCGGCAGGGCCATTGCCATCGGCCCGAGGCCGTGGCGAGCCGCGGCCCCTCACCGACGACTCCGGCGGGGCGCCGCTGCTGCACGATCGGGCAGCCGCGGCTGTTGCCTCACGGCCGAGCGGGTCGGTGCGCCTCGCGGGTCAGCGCCAGCACGAGCAGCGCCACCGCCACCCAGACCAGCAGGAAGGCCAGACCGGCCTGGAAGGCGTCGGCGTCGTACTGCCGCACGCCGCCCGCGGTGACCCCGCGCCAGCGGGCGTCGAGGATCAGACCGATCACCGGCATCTGGACGAGGGTGCCGACCATCACGCCGGCGTTCACCACGCCGGTCGCGGTGCCCTGCAGTCGTGCCGGCACCGACTCCTTGGCAAAGCCAAAGGACAGCACCATCGCCCCGGCGCCTAAGCTGGCGGCCAGCAGCAGCGGCACCAGCAGCGCCAGCGGCGCGGTTGGCGCGGCCGTCAGCACGGCAAAGCCTGTCATCATGGCCACCGCCCCGACCACGAACGGCAGCTTGCGGCGCTGCAGCCGGTCCGACCACACCCCGAACAGCGGCCCGCCGGCAGCAAACAGCACCAGCATGCTGGAGGTGATCAGCGCCGCCGTGGCCACGCCGATGCCATGCACCTGCGACAGCAGCGGCACGCCCCACAGCCCAGTGAAGGCCAGAAAGGCGCCGCACACACCGGAGTTCACCACCGCCAGCAGCCACGGGTTGGGGTAGCGCAGGATCGCGCCCAGGTCGGCGGCGATCGACACTTTCGCGCCGCCATGATTGGCCACGGGCAGGTAGCTGGCGTAGCCGCGCTGCACCGGGTCATCGCGCATCACGACCTTGATCGCCGCCGCCAGCGCCAGCGCCAGCACGCCGGAGACGACGATCACGCCGCGCCAGCCGAAGGCATCCGCCAGCCAGCGCAACGGCGGCCCGGCCAGCACCGCGCCGAGCGTGCCGACCGCCAGCGACAGCCCCGAGAGCGTCGCAAACCGCCGCGGCGCGAACCAGTGCGTCACCAGCTTGAGCGTCGACACCCAGGCCACGCCGTGGGCTGCGCCGATCAGCGCTCGCCCCAACCCGGCCACCAGCGGCGAGCCGGCCAGCGCGAAAAGCAGGCTGCCGACGCCGGCGAGCAGCGCCCCAGCGAAGAACATCCGGCTCGGGCCGAGGCGATCGACCATCACCCCCGTGGGTATCTGCACCGCGGCGTAGGCGTAGAAGTAAAAGGCCGAGAGGTTGCCCAGCCCCGCCGCCGTCAGACCGAAATCGCGCATCAGGTCCGGCGCCAGCGACGCCGGGGTGACCCGCTGGAAGAAGCCGAACAGGTAGAAAGCCGCGCCCAGCCCCCACATCGACAGGGCCAGCCGCGGCGGCGGGTGCTTCATGGGGCAGTGCGGCCGACGCGCGAAAGACGCGGCATTGTAGGGAGCGCCGCTTTCCAGGGCGCCGTGGAACGCCCTTCTACAATCTGCGGCCCCTTGCCCTGAGACCCGCCATGGCCTCGTCCATCGAAGCGCGCCTGCGCGACCTGCTCGCCCGCCGCATCCTCATCCTCGACGGCGCCATGGGCACGATGATCCAGCGCCACAACCTGACCGAGACGCAGTTCCGCGGCAGCCGCTTCGCCGCCCATCATCGCGACCTGCGCGGCAACAACGAGCTGCTGAACCTGACCGCGCCCGAGATGATCGGCGAGATCCACGCGCAGTACCTCGCCGCCGGCGCCGACATCGTCTCGACCAACACCTTCGGCGCCACCCGCACGGCGCAGGAGGACTACGGCCTGGCAGAGTTGGCCTATGAGATGAATGTCGCGGCGGCCAGAACCGCCCGCGCCGCCGCCGACCGCTTCGCCACTCCCCAGAAGCCGCGCTTCGTCGCCGGCGCGATGGGGCCGCCGCCGAAGACCGCCTCGATCTCGCCGGACGTGAACGATCCGGGCGCGCGCAACGTCACCTTCGACGACCTGGTGCTGGCCTACGGCGAACAGGCGCGCGGCCTGTTGGACGGCGGCGCCGACATCCTGCTCATCGAGACCATCTTCGACACCTTGAACGCCAAGGCGGCGATCTTCGCCATCGAGGAAGAGTTCGAGCGCCGTGGCCAACGCTGGCCGGTCGTCATCTCTGGCACGGTGACCGACGCCTCGGGCCGGATCCTGTCGGGGCAGACGGTGTCGGCCTTCTGGCACTCGGTGCGGCACGCCAAGCCCCTGGCCGTGGGCCTGAACTGCGCGCTCGGCGCGGCGCTGATGCGGCCGTACATCGAGGAGCTGGCGAAAATCGCCGACACCTTCATCAGCGTCTATCCGAACGCCGGGCTGCCCAACCCGATGTCGGAGACCGGCTTCGACGAGACGCCGGAGGTCACCTCCGCTTTGCTCGCCGAGTTCGCGCAGGCGGGCTTCGTCAACATCGCCGGCGGCTGCTGCGGCACCACGCCCGAGCACATCGCCGCCATCGCCCGCGCCATCGACGGCGCCGCGCCGCGCCAGGTTCCGAGCTTCCCGCCGGCGCTGCGGCTGTCGGGCCTGGAGGCGATGACGATCGGCGACGACAGCCTGTTCGTCAACGTCGGCGAGCGCACCAACGTCACCGGCTCGAAGGCCTTCGCGCGGATGATCCTCGCCGGCCAGTTCGAGGAGGCGGTGGCGGTGGCGCGCCAGCAGGTGGAGGCCGGCGCCCAGGTCATCGACGTCAACATGGACGAGGCGATGCTCGACTCGGCGGCGGCGATGACGCGCTTCCTGAACCTGATCGGCGCCGAGCCGGACATCGCCCGCGTGCCGGTGATGATCGACAGCTCGAAGTGGAGCGTGATCGAAGCCGGCCTGAAGTGCGTGCAGGGCAAGTGCATCGTCAACTCGATCTCGCTGAAGGAGGGCGAGGCCGAGTTCCTGCGCCAGGCGAAGCTCGCCCGCCGCTATGGCGCGGCGGTGATCGTGATGGCCTTCGACGAGCACGGCCAGGCCGACAGCTTCGACCGCAAGGTGGCCATCTGCCGCCGCAGCTACGACCTGCTGGTGCAGCACGGCTTCCCGGCCGAGGACATCATCTTCGACCCCAACATCTTCGCCATCGCCACCGGCATCGAGGAGCACAACAACTACGCGGTCGACTTCATCGAGGCCGTGCGCTGGATCCGCCACCACCTGCCGCACGCAAAGACCAGCGGCGGCGTGTCGAACGTCAGCTTCAGCTTCCGCGGCAACGACCACGTGCGCGAGGCGATCCACACCGTGTTCCTGTACCACGCGATCAAGGCCGGGCTGACGATGGGCATCGTTAACGCCGGCCAGCTCGGCGTCTACGAGGACATCGAGCCGGAACTGCGCCAGCGGGTCGAGGACGTGGTGCTCAATCGCCGCCCCGATGCCGGCGAGCGGCTGGTCGCGTTTGCCGAACAGGTCAAGGCCGGTGGCAAGGCGAAGAAGGAAGACCTTGCCTGGCGCGCCGAGCCGGTGGAAAAGCGGCTGGCGCACGCGCTGATCCACGGCATCACGACCTACATCGTCGAGGACACCGAAGAGTGCCGCGCCGCCATCGCCGCCCGCGGCGGCCGCCCGATCGAGGTGATCGAAGGGCCGCTGATGGACGGCATGAACATCGTCGGCGACCTCTTCGGCGCCGGCAAGATGTTCCTGCCGCAGGTGGTCAAGAGCGCGCGGGTGATGAAGCAGGCGGTGGCGCACCTGGTGCCGTACATCGAGGCCGAGAAGGCGCGGCTGGCCGCCGCCGGCGGCGAGGTCCGCGCCAAGGGCAAGGTGGTGCTCGCCACTGTCAAGGGCGACGTGCACGACATCGGCAAGAACATCGTTGCCGTCGTGCTCCAGTGCAACAACTTCGAGGTCGTCAACCTCGGCGTCATGGTGCCCGCGGAGAAGATCCTCGCCGCCGCGCGCGAGGAAGGCGCCGACATGATCGGGCTGTCCGGCCTGATCACCCCGTCGCTGGAGGAGATGGCGCACGTGGCGCGCGAGATGCAGCGGCAGGGCTTTGCGATGCCGCTGCTGATCGGCGGCGCCACCACCAGCCGCGTGCACACCGCCGTGAAGATCGCACCCAACTACACGCGCGGGCCGGTGATCTACGTGTCGGACGCCAGCCGCTCGGTCGGCGTGTGCCAGAGCCTGGTCTCCGACGACGCGGCGACGCGCTTCATCGCCGAGATCCGCGCCGAGTACGAGCGGGTGCGCGAGCAGCACGCCGCCAAGAAGGGCCCGGAACTGATCCCGCTGGCGCAGGCGCGCGCCAACGCCACCCGCATCGACTGGGCCGGCTACGTGCCGCCGAAGCCGAAGTTCCTCGGCCGGCGCCTGTTCCGCAACTACGACCTGGCGATGATCGCCAAGTACATCGACTGGGGGCCGTTTTTCCAGACCTGGGACCTGCACGGCAAGTTTCCGGAGATCCTGGCCGACGAGGTGGTCGGCGAGCACGCGCGGCAGGTCTTCGCCGAGGGCGAGAAGATGCTGGAACGGATCGTCGCCGAGCGCTGGCTCACCGCCAACGGCGCGGTGGCCTTCTATCCGGCCAACGCCGTCGGCGACGACATCGAGATCTACCGCGACGAGTCGCGCCGCGAGGTGCTCTTCACCTGGTACGGCCTGCGCCAGCAGACGAAGAAGCCCGTGGTCGACGGCAAACCGAACCCGAACCAGTGCCTCGCCGACTTCATCGCGCCGAAGGAGAGCGGCATCGCCGACTACATTGGTCTCTTCGCGGTCACCAGCGGCATCGGCCTGGAGGCGCGCGAGGCGATGTTCCACGCCTGGCACGACGACTACGGCGCGATCATGCTCAAGGCCATCGCCGACCGGCTGGCCGAGGCGTTCGCCGAGCTGCTGCACGAGCGCGTGCGCCGCGACCTCTGGGGCTACGCCTTCGGCGAGGATCTCACCAGCCAGGAACTGATCCGCGAGGGCTACCGCGGCATCCGCCCGGCGCCCGGCTATCCCGCCTGCCCGGAGCACGCTGTCAAGCGGGTGATGTTCGAGGTGCTCGGCGCGGCCGAGATCGGCATGGGCCTGACCGAGAACTACGCGATGACGCCACCGTCGTCAGTGTGCGGCTTCTACTTCTCGCACCCGCAGGCGAAGTACTTCAACGTCGGCCGCATCGGCCGCGACCAGCTCGAAGACCTCGCCCGCCGCAAGCGCGAGCGCGTCGACGAACTCGAGCGCTGGCTGGCGGCGAACCTCGGCTGAAGCCGCAGGCTGCGCCCACGGCGCCCCGTCTTGCAGTTCGCGTACCGAGTGCCGACCCCCTTGCGGCGGGACGCGAACTACAATCTGGTCATCTGAATGACCATCTGGGAGCCGACCATGGGCGCCTACAGTATCGCCGAAGCGAAGGCGCAACTCAGCGAAATTCTCAAGAAGGTCGAGGCCGGCGAGGAAGTGACGATCACCCGGCGCGGCCAGCCGATCGCCAGCATCCGGCCGGTGAAGCCGCGACCGACCGCGATCGACTGGGCGGAAATCGCCCGCCTCCGCAAGGCGTTGCCGAAGAGCAGACTGTCCGCGGCCAAGCTCATCCGCGAGATGCGCGACGCGGGCTTCTGAGGCCGCCGGCAGCGCTTGTTCTACCTCGACGCCAATCTGCTCGTCGCCCTTTGCGTCGACGAACCGGCATCGGCCCGGGTCGACGCGTGGCTTGCCGGTCAGTCCGGCGAGGTCATCGTCACCAGTGCGTGGTCGCTGGCCGAGGCCGCCTCCGCCATCGGCATCAAGGTCCGGCGCCGGGACATCTCGGCGGCGACCGCGTCTTCGGCGCTCGAACTGCTCGATGTTCGGATTCTGCCCTTGCTGGAGGTCATCGAACCTCCCGCCGCGGTATTCCGCCGCGCCGAACTGCTGCTGCGTGACTTCGCCCTCGGCCTTCGCGCGGGGGATGCACTGCACCTGGCAATCTGCCTCGACCTCGACCAGGTCGTCCTTGCCACCGCCGATGCCGCCCTGGCCGGCGCGGCACGCAGGTTGGGGCAGGCCGCCGTCAAGATCTATTGAGTAGTCGTCAGAGGCGGCGTGGCCCGAGGCTGAACCGATCGGACGCCCGACGAGGCGCGAATGCCAGGTTCCACGATGACAAGAACTTCGTCACTTTCCGACGCTGTCCTGCGCGACATCGCCGGCGCGACCGTCTTCGCCCGCGGCCAGGCCTACCTCGCCGAGGAGCGCGTCACGATCCGCAAGTCGAACGCCACCGAAGTCGCGGCCGACGTCAGCGGCACCGACGACTACCGCACGCGGCTGTGGTTCGAAGCCGGCGAGCTGCACTCGACCTGCAGCTGCCCGCACGCCGACGAAGGCGCCTTCTGCAAGCACATGGTCGCTACCGCGCTCGCCTGGCGCGATTCACTCGGCGCCGCGCCGGCAGAGAAGCGGCGCAAGGCCCCGGCCCCGCCCGCGACCGCCGAGGCCGCGCCGCAGCGCCGCCGACGAACGCCTCGACGTGCTGCTGCGCTTCCTCGTCGAGCAGGACAAGTCATCCTAAAAAGCCCAGTTGCGAAGGGGCTGCAAATCCAACCCGCGATCGGAGAACGGGAATTCGCTCACCGCGCCTTCACCCCACAGGTCACTGCGCCGCGGTTGCTGCAAACCGCTGAAAACCCGCGCCGTTGCTTGCGCTCCGGCGATCGAGGCACCCCTGAACTGCGGTTTTTAGGGTCATGGCTCGCCGAACAGTTGCTCCAGGCGGCGACAGCCGACCCGGTGCTGGAAAAGCGCCTGCTGCTGGCGGCGCGGACGCGCCGGGCCGGGGACGATCTGAAGGCGCTCGAAAAGGCGCTGTCGGAGGCGATCGCCAACCCGGGCGTGCTCGACTGGCGCAGCCCCAACCGCTTCGCGCGCCGGCTCGACGCACCGATCGATCACCTAGCGCAACTGCTCGACGCCGGCCGCGCGCAGGCGGCGCTCGGTGGCTGCCTGTACCTGCTCCAGCGCCTGCTGGCCATTTACGAACCCAGCGACGACTCCGGCGGTTCGATCAGCGAACGCGTGCGCTACCTCGGCCGCCTGACCGACAAGGCGCTGCGCGCCGTGAAGCCCGGCAAGGTGGTCGCGCTCAAGGTCGTCGACCTGGCGCTCGCCGACCAGTGGGCGGTGTTCGACGACGCCGACCACACCGAGTGGTTCGACGCCGCCGGACGGGCCGCGTTCGAGGCCGAGATCGAGAAACGCTTCCGCGCGCTGAAGCCGCTGCCGCCGGGGAAGAGCCGCTTCACCTCGGGCGACGATCGCTTCCGTCTGCAATCGTGGATGGAGAGAATCGCGCAGCGGCGCGGCGACATCGACCGGCTAGTGGCGCTGAGGCTCGGCGGCGATGACGTCTCCGCCTACGACCATTTGCGCGCCGCCGAGGCGCTGGAAGACGCCGGCAGGCTGCGCGATGCGACCGCGCTGCTGGAGCGCGCGGCGCGGCAGTTCGACGAGGAGCGCCTGCTGCTGAAGTTGGAGCAGAACTACCGCCGCGACGGCTGCGACGCCGACGCCGACGCGCTGCTGTGGCGGCGCTTCGAGCAGCGGCCGCGGCGGGAGGGCTTCGCGCAACTGCTCGCGGCAGCGGGCAAGCGCTGGCTTGAGTGGCGCGAACGCGCCTGCGCCGCGATCGCCGCCGCCGAGGCCGCCAATCTCGCGCAGGTGAGGAAGTGGCAGCGCGACGCGGTTGCCGACCCCGGACTGCGGCTGGCCTGCCTGGTCGAGGAGGGCCGGATCGACGAGGCGGCGGCGCTCGCCGAATCGCAGCCGCTGCCGATCCGCACCCTCGAAGACGCGCTGCGCCTGCTGGCGGACAAGCGGCCGGAGACGGCCTTCAACCTCCTGCGCCGCTGGCTGCCGCACGCCTTGCGCGACTCCGGCATCTCGCACTACCAGCGGGTCGGCGAGATGCCGCTCGACGTCGGCCGGCACCAGCCCGCCGTGCGGTTTGCCTCCTTCCTCGCCCAGCTGCGCGCCGAGCAGGCGCGCCGGCCGCCGCGGGTCGAGATCCTCGACGGGGTGGCACGGCAGCTGGCCGGCACGGCTGCCGGCAGGGCCGGCGGCCGGTCTTGATCGCGGTCGCCACGCCGCCATATCCCTTTGCATAAGCTGTAGCCCGACTGCGGACTCCAGGAGGCCGCAATGATCTTCAATCCCCGTCCGTCGACCCGGCCGCCTGCCGTGGCCGGCATGTTCTATCCCGCGTCAGCGCACGAACTGCGCCGCCAGGTCGACGATTTGCTGGCGGCGGCGCCGCGGTCGGCCGCCGCGGCACCGAAGGCGCTGATCGCCCCCCACGCCGGCTACGTCTACTCCGGGCCGATCGCCGCCAGTGCCTACGCGCGCATCGCGCCGCACGCCGGGCGAATCCGCCGCGTGGTGCTGCTCGGGCCGGCGCACCGGGTGCCGGTGCGCGGGCTGGCGACGCCCGGCGTGGATCGCTTCGCCACGCCGCTGGGCGCGGTCGAGGTCGACCGCGACGCGCTGGCGGCGCTGCGCCCGCTGCCGCAGGTGACCGAAAGCCCGCTCGCCCACGCGGCCGAGCACGCGCTCGAAGTGCACTTGCCGTTCCTGCAGCGGTTGCTGCCGGAGTTCCGGTTGGTGCCGCTCGCCGTGGGCCACGCCACCGCCGAGGAGGTCGAGCAGGCCCTCGACCGCCTCTGGGGCGGCGACGAGACGCTGATCGTCGTCAGCTCCGATCTCTCGCACTACCTGCCCTACGACACCGCGCGGGCGGTGGACCGGGCAACCCTTGACCAGGTGCTGCGGCTCGACGAGTCGCTCGACCACGAGCAGGCCTGTGGCGCCACGCCAATAGGCGGCCTGTTGCGGGCGGCGCGCCGCCGCGGTCTGCGCGCCGAGCTGCTGGACCTGCGCAACTCCGGCGACACCGCCGGCGACCGGCGCCGGGTGGTCGGCTACGCGGCGGTGGCGTTCACGCCGGCCGCCACCAGCGACGACGACGCCGTCGAAGAAGAGACCGCACTGCCCGCGGCCGAGCGTGGCCGCGTGCTGCTGGCGCACGCGCGTGCATCGATCGCCGAGGCGCTGCGACTGATCGCGCTGCCCGCGCCCGAGCACGCCTTTCTCGCGCAACCCGGCGCCAGCTTCGTCACCCTGCGCATGGCGGGCGAGTTGCGCGGCTGCATCGGCTCGCTGGCCCCGCGCCGTGCGCTGCGCGAGGACGTGCGCGCCAACGCCCGTGCCGCGGCCTTCGACGATCCGCGCTTCGATCCGCTGACGGCCGACGAGTACGAGCGGATCGACGTCGAGGTCTCCGTCCTGTCGGCCGCCACGCCGCTGCCGGTGGCGAGCGAGTCCGACCTGCATGCCCGCCTGCGCCCCGGCGTCGACGGCCTGGTGCTGGAACTCGGCCGCTGCCGCAGCACCTTCCTGCCGCAGGTGTGGGAGTCCTTGCCGCGGCCGCGCGACTTCGTGGATGAACTGAAGCGCAAGGCGGGGCTGCCGCGCGATTTCTGGGCCGCCGAGCTGCGTTTTTCCCGCTACACGGTCGAGAAGTTCACCGAAGAGGCGACCGCATGAAACCCGCCGTCACCGATCGACCCGCCTCGTCGCAGCCGGACGAGCATCACCCGGCGCGCTGGTGGCACAAGCTACCCGACGGCCGCATCCAGTGCGACCTGTGCCCGCGCGACTGCAAGCTGCACGACGGCCAGCGCGGCCTGTGCTTCGTGCGCAAGCGGGAAGGCGAGGCCATGGTGCTCACCACCTACGGCCGCTCTTCGGGCTTCTGCGTCGACCCGATCGAGAAGAAGCCGCTGAACCACTTCTACCCCGGCTCGTCGGTGTTCAGCTTCGGCACCGCCGGCTGCAACCTCGCCTGCAAGTTCTGCCAGAACTGGGACATCTCCAAGTCCACCGCGATGGACCGCCTGATGGATGCGGCCTCGCCGGAGGCGATTGCCGAGGCGGCCGAGCAAACCGGCTGCCGCAGCGTCGCCTTCACCTACAACGACCCGGTGATCTTCGCCGAGTACGCGATCGACACCGCGATCGCCTGCCACGCGCGCGGGCTGGCCACGGTAGCGGTGACCGCCGGCTACATCCACGCCGAGCCGCGCGCCGAGTTCTACGCCCAAATGGACGCGGCCAACGTCGACCTGAAGGCGTTTTCCGAGGATTTCTACTTCAAGCTCACCGGCGCGCACCTGGCGCCGGTGCTCGACACGCTGAAGTACCTGGTCCACGAGACCAACGTGTGGACCGAGATCACCACCCTGCTGATTCCGACCAAGAACGACTCGGACGCCGAGCTGCGGGCGATGTGCCAGTGGATCGCCAAGGAACTGCGGCCCGACGTGCCGCTGCACTTCACCGCCTTTCACCCCGACTACAAGCTCGACGATCTGCCGCCCACGCCGGCCTCCACACTCGCCCGCGCGCGCCGCATCGCGCTCGAAGAAGGGCTGCAGTACGTCTACACCGGCAACGTGCACGACCGCGAAGGCGGCTCGACCTTCTGCCCGCGCTGCCACGCGCTGCTGATCGAGCGCGACTGGCACCGCATCCTGCGTTACGAACTGACCGACGACGGCCGCTGCCCGCACTGCGCGCAGGCGATCGCCGGCCGCTTCGAGCCGTATCGCGGCAGCTTCGGCAACCGGCGCTTCGCCGTGCGCATGGCGCGGCCATAATCGCCACCAGCCGCGCGTGTGGGGCGCGGCGCGGAGGAGCGATGGCACTGAAGGCCGGCCGGCCACGCTTGCGCGTCGGCGATTCGTGGCGTTTTGCGAGCCAGGATCGGCTGCGCGGCGCGCGCTTCGAGGAGTCGCGGCGGATCGTCGCCATCGGGCGCGAGTTCGTGGTGTGCGAACTGGCCTCCACCGACCCCGCGTTTGCCGCCGGCCGCGCCGAGTACACGCGCGAGTGGAACCTGTTGTCACGCCCGGCCGCCGCGGCGCCCGGCGACGAACCCGACCCCGACAATCGCTGGCGCTGGACGCCGCACTATCCGCAGTTCCGCTTTCCGCTGACCGTCGGCCGGCGTTGGTCGGGTACCGCGACCGTCGAAAACCGCGCCACCGACACCCGCAACGGGCACCGCTACGAGGCGCGGGTGCTGGGAGAAACGCAGGTCACGGTGCCTGCCGGCACCTTCGAGGTGCTGACGGTGCGCTTCGAGTCGACGGTGGCGAGCGACGACGGCCAGGCCCAGCTTTCCTGGCGCAATGTCGAGATGCTGTACTACGCGCCGAAAGCGAACCTGTTCGTCCGCTACGAGCAGTCGATCACCGGCCCTGACGGCCAGCCCGCGCGCGACATCGCGCTCGAGCTGCTGGACTACCAGCCCGCCTGATGAGAAGCCGCTCGCCGTCTTGTGCGCCCCTGCCGCCATCGTCAGGCGCCTCGCGGTCGTGCGCGGCCACTCGCAAGCGATGGCGGGCTGCCGCGCCACCGCCGTCGGCGACGCGCGCGTCGCGGCAGCGGCCTGGCGGCGACTGGCGCCAAACGCTGCAACGAAACTGACCATGCTGCTGGGCTGCATCGCCGACGACTTCACCGGCGCCACCGACCTGGCTGGCACGATCGCGCTGGCCGGGCTGTCGGCAGTGCAGGTCAACGGCGTGCCGGAGGCGAGCCTCACGGTCGAGCCGGCCGACGCCGTCGTCGTGGCGTTGAAGTCGCGCACGATCGCCGCGCAGGAGGCCGTCGCGCAGTCGCTGGCCGCCCTGCGCTGGCTGCGCAGCCGCGGCGCGCAGCGCATCTACTTCAAGGTCTGCTCGACCTTCGACTCGACCCCCGCCGGCAACATCGGGCCGGTCGCCGATGCGCTCGTCGACGCCCTCGGCGCGCCGCTGAACGTCGTCACGCCGGCGTACCCTCGCAACGCCCGCACCGTCTACCAGGGGCACCTGTTCGTCGGCGAGTCGCTGCTGTCCGACACCGGCATGCGCACCCACCCGCTCACGCCGATGACCGACAGCAACCTGGT
>CALGWX010000285.1 GCA_937936215.1 uncultured Burkholderiaceae bacterium
GCATCGGGTAAGCGGCCGCAGTAGGATCGGCTTCGACCGAGCCGGGGTCGAGCGGCCGCAATTGCGGCTCGCCATCCTCCAGAGTCCACAGGAAAGGAAGGCCCATGCGCTTCGTCTTCGCCTTGTTCGCCGGGATGCTCGCAGCCACGGCCGCCGCGGCAGCGCCGCCTCAGGTGGCCGCCGGCGCCACTGTCGTTTGGGGCCCGCCCGGCGCCGGCGCCTGGGTGCCGTATCGCTACGAGCCGTACGGGTGGAACGCATCGCTCGGCCTGTGGGGGCCTTGCGGCGCGAGAGCGTGCGTCGACAGTCCCTACTTGCGCCGGGCGATCCAGCGGGAACTGGCGCAGTTCGAGCATCTGCGCGAGATCGAGGCGCGCAGCCAGCGCGGCCTCTCGACCTACGCGATGCCGCTGTACGGCCCGCGAAGCGACTGGCCGCCACCGACGCCGGAGGCGCAGGTGCAGCCGGCCTTCCGCGGCTCGGGCGAGATCCGGCCCGAGTTCAGTGGCTCGGGGCAACCGCGCCAGGATCTCGCCGCGCCGCTGCGCTAACGGGCTCGCTGCGGCGCTTCGGCCGCTGCGGGCACCGCGCGCGGTCCATCATCGTCGGATGGGGCGGTTCGTCCCCGCTTTCGCCGCAGCGGCCCGGCCGCGGGGCGCGTACCAGCCGTGAGCGCCTGGCCGGGTCAACGCTCGCCGTGCTAATTCCCGCGCCGGACGGCCTTGCGGTCAGCGCTGGTAGGCAATCGCGACGATCTTTCCGCGCCAGTACGGGAGCCTTCCCTGCGGCGTCAGCCACGCGACCTCGCCGTCGAGCGGGACGAGCAGGCCATCGCGGCGCTGGTAATTCGAGAACCGCCCTTCCCACGGCGTCGGGACGATCTTGCCATCGACGGTGCGGCCGCGGCGGTCGGCGCGGATCGCCGCGATCAGGCCGTCGTCGCCGAAGCGGAAGGTCATGGAGAGCGTGAGCCTGCCGTCGACCAGGGTGGCGCGGGCACTGCGCTCGTCGATCGGCTCCCAGCGCACGCCCTGGCTCGGCAGCAACGCCGTCGGGTACCACGCGGCCTCGGCGAAGAAGCGCATCAACTCGCCGCGCGCCACCTCGTCGCGGTCGCGCAGGTTCGCCAGCGTGAACAGCCCGAGGATCGCCGGCTCCAGAATCCCTTCGCCATCGACGTACGCGTCGTGGACGTGGACGGCGACGCCCGGCAGCACCGACACGCGCCCGTCCCAGACGAACCCCGGCCGGCGCGTGACCACGCGCTGGCGCGACGTGAACGGGCGCCACTGCTCGCCGCTGGGACTCATGTTGAAGGTGCCGCGATGGACGACGTCGACGGCGCGGACGATGCCGGCGCCTTCTGGCAGCGCCTGGCGCAGATGGCGCGCCACCGGTGGCGGCAGGCCGTCCAGTTCACGGGGATCGAAGCTTTCCGGCGCGGCCGGCACCCGCGCGGATTCGAGCCGGCCAAGCAGCTCCTTGGTCTTGGCCGACCAGCGCCACTGGCCGATCCCCCAGAGCGCAAAGGCGGCAGCGGTAACCGCCAACAAAGCAAACGCCGCCCACTTCACCTCATCGACTCCTTCGGCGTAACCGCTCGCGCGAAGTATCGCAGTCCCGCGCCGAGCTGCCGGCCGATCGAGTCGCACGGAGCCGTCATCGGCCTGCGGCACAATGCCGGGCCTTGTCCGTGGCCAGGCCTTGCCCCCTCTGCTCGTGCGCCTTTGCCCGCCCCTCCTGTGCGCTGCGCTCGTCGCCGCGATCAGCGCCGCCAGCTCCGTTGCCGCCCAACCCGAGCGCATCGGGGTGACAACGGCCCCCGCAGCAACCGTCCACTTCTTTCCCGAGCGCGACGCGCCCGCAACCGCCGTGGCGCGCAACGAAAGCCGGCTGGGGGCGGAGATCGCCGCCCGCATCGCCGCCATCCCGGTGGACGTCGGGCAGACGGTCCCGCGCGGCGCGGTCGTAGTGCAGCTCGACGATGCCGACGCCAAGCTGGCCGTCGCCCAGGCCGAGGCGGCGCTGAATTCCGCCAAGGCCCGGCTGGCGCTGGCCGAGAGCCAGCTCGCCCGCGCCCGCGACTTGCAGAAGCAGGAGTTCATCTCGCCGGAGGCGCTGGCGCAGCGTGAGACCGAGACCGCCGTGGTGCGCGCCGAGGTCGCCAACGCAGAGGCGGCGCTGCGCAGCGCCCAGCGCCTGCTGGAAAAGACCGTCATCCGCGCCCCATTCGCCGGCGTGGTGATGGCCCGGCCCGGACAGGTCGGCGAGATCGCGCAGCCCGGCGCACCGCTGGTCGTGTTGAAGGACGCCGCGCCGCCGGAGGTGTCGAGCCCGATTCCCGCCGACCTCGCCGATGGCCTCGGCCCGAAAGTGGCGTTCGAGTTCGTGACTCCGACGGCGCGCCATGCGCTGCGGTTGCTGCGCATCTCGCCAGCGGTGCAGACGGCCACCCGCACGCGCGAGGCGCGTCTGGCCTTCGTCAAGGAAGCGCCTCCGGCCGGGACCGAGGGCCGCCTGCACTGGCGCGACCCGCGGCCGCACCTGCCGGCCGAGCTGATCGTGCAGCGCAGTCGAAATGGCGAAACCGTCTTCGGCGCCTTCATCGTCGAAGGCGGGCGGGCAAAGCTCGTGCCGATCGCGCAGGCGCAGGCCGGTCGCCCCGCGCCATCGCCGCTGGCGCCGACAGCGCAGGTCGTGGTGAGCGGCCAGGCCGCATTGCAGGACGGCCAGGCCGTCAACACGGCGGCGAAATGACCGCGAAAGCCCGGCGTCAGCGGCGAGCGAGCGGCTGCCGTCGCGCCATCGCCGCAGCGCGATGCACGGCGCCTGGAGCCCGCAGTCCGGCGCGCCGCGGTCCGGCGACGACGAATCGGGCTGGCGCCGGCTCGCGCGCGCACGGCGCCGAGCCGCGTTAGGCCGCCACGATGCGCTGGCTCGAAGCGCTGATCCGCAACCACCCGTTGGCGAACGTCCTGTTCGCGCTGGTGATCGCGCTGGGCGTGGCCGGCTATCTGGCGATGCCGCGCGAGCAGGACCCGGAGATCAACTTCAACTGGGTGTCGATCGTCACCGTGCTGCCGGGCGCCTCGGCGGAGGACGTCGAGAAGCTGGTCACCGGGCCGCTCGAGGACTCGCTGAAGAACCTCGCCGACCTGCGCTTCGTCACCTCGACCTCGCGCGAGAGCGTCTCCAGCATCCTGGTGCGCTTCCGCGAGCTG
>CALGWX010000286.1 GCA_937936215.1 uncultured Burkholderiaceae bacterium
CACGCCGTCGATGAGCTTGCTCGAACGCATCACGTCCTTCGGCACGCTGACCTTGACCTGCGCCGCCGCCTGCTTGTAGAGCTCGATCTGGTTGATCTGCTTGGCCACGGCAAGGTAATCCGGGTGCGACTTCAGCAGGCCCCAGCGCTTGTGCTGAGTCAGGAACCACATGCCGTCGGACAGGTAGGGGAAGTTGACGGCTCCGTCGGCGAAAAACTTCATGTGGTTCGGGTCGTCCCAGGTCTTGCCGAGACCGTTCTGATAACGACCGAGGATGCGCTGATTGATCGCCTCGACGCTGGTGTTCACGTAGGCCTTGTCGGCGATCGTCTCGGCCATCTTCATTTTGTTCTGCAGCCCGGCGTCGATCCAGCGGCTGGCCTCGAGCATCGCCATCACTACGGCGCGTGAGGTGTTCGGGAACTTTTTTACGAAGTCGGCCGTGGTGCCGAGCACCTTCTCCGGGTGGTCGGGCCAGACGTCCTGCGAGGTGGCGGCCGAGATGCCGATGCCGTCGAGGATCGCGCGGTGGTTCCACGGCTCGCCGACCGAATAGCCGTCCATGTTGCCCACCCGCATGTTGGCCACCATCTGCGGCGGCGGCACCGTGATGACCTTCACGTCCTTCATCGGGTTGACGCCGGCCGACGCGAGCCAGTAGTACAGCCACATCGCATGCGTGCCGGTGGGGAAGGTCTGGGCGAAGGTGTATTCGCGTTTCTCCCGCGCCATCAGCTTCGCGAGCGACTCCACGTCGACGGCGCCCTTGTCTGCCAGTTTTTTCGACAGCGTCAGGCCCTGGCCGTTGCGGTTGATGGTCATCAGCACCGCCATGTCTTTCTTCGGTCCGGACACCCCCAAGTGGACGCCGTAAACGAGTCCGTACAGCACGTGCGCCATGTCGAGTTCGCCGCTTACGAGCTTGTCGCGGACGCCCGCCCAGCTCGCCTCCTTCGTGGGAATGATCTTGATGCCGTACTTCTCGTCGAACTTCAGCACCGACGCCATCACGACCGAAGCGCAGTCGGTCAGCGGTATGAAGCCGATGCGCACTTCCTTCTTCTCTGGCGCATCGGAGCCCTGCGCCCACACCCCCGGGTGGACACTGGAGGCTGCTGCTACGGCGGCGGTACGGGCGACGAACCTGCGGCGCGGTGCACTAATGGCTCGAGCCGAAGTCGAGGTGCCGGTAACGGACGGTTGAAAACTCGTTTTCGACATGGCGAACTCCCGAGGCTGCAAAAACAAAAAAGCGTCGCGACCCTCATTGCGCTTGACAGCGACATGAGTGTCGGACGCCTTTGTCCGATCGATGACCTCTACCGCGCCGTTGCGGAAGAGACCTCTCCAACGGACAGCAAAACGCGTGCCAAGGCGAATCAGGCCTTTTGAGGCGGATTTCTGCCGGGTACTGCACCAGGACGCGGCGCCGATCAGGGCTCCAGGGTCGGAGGGCGCACGCGCGTGGTGCGCCGCAGCACCATCAGCCGGCGTCCTTCGGATGAAGCAGTTCGTGCGCGTCGACCACCCTTCGAGCGACCTCGGCGAGCTTCTCGCCGCGGTCCATCGCGAGCTTGCGCAGGTAGCGGTAGGCGGCGTCCTCGGTTAGCTCGCCGCTTTGCATCAGCAGGCCTTTGGCGCGCTCGACGATCTTGCGCGAGCTCAACTCGTTACGAGCCTCTTCGAGCTGCTGCCGAAGCTGCTTTTCCTGCTTGAAGCGCGCGATCGCCACGCGTACGACGGAAGCCAGCCGCTTTGGCTGCAGGCCGGCGACGACGTAGGCGCTGACGCCGGCGGCAATGGCCTGGCGCATCGGATCGTCGGCGTCGTCTTCAGCGAACACCACGACCGGGCGCGGATTGCGGCTGGACAGCGTGGCGACGTGCTCGAGCGTGTCGCGCGTCGGCGACTCGCTGTCGACGATGACGACGTCCGGCCTCAGTCGCGTGACGCAGTCGTGGATAACCACGGGCGAGTCAATGACGCCCACGACCTCGTGACCCAGGCGCACGAGTTCGTCCCGGATCAAATCGATGTGTTGCGCGCCGTCGTCGACCAACAGCACGCGCAATGGCGCTGCAGGTTCGGGGGAAGGCATCGATCTCCAAAGCTGTACCCTTTCTCTCGTGACCAAGCAAATCTCGTGCCGATTTACAGCCCATCCGCGCGCTGCGCTTACCTGTCCGGCGGTCATCCGGCGACGCTTCGACAGCCCGCCTCCCGATAAGTAGAAGCGGCCGCCAGCGGTGTGCGGATCCGTCGTTCTGGGTCTGCTGCCGGTCGCCCGGATATGTCACGGGGTCGCCCCCGTAGGCGTTCATGGCCGAGCTTTCGCAGGCCCTTGCAGCACGCGGGCGGCAATCCACTTTGGGAGGACCGGGGCGACGCGGGTTGGCGCGGCGCGCAGTCGGCCGTCGTGCGCTCAACTGCCCGCGCCCGCCCCTGGGCAGGCGACGGCGTTGCCCGGCGCGGCTTGCAGGCTCCGCTGGCTGCGGCTGCTCCGCCTTTGCCCATCTCGCGCCACCGGGCTCGCCTCAGCATCCGCGCAGCTGCCGCGTCCCCGGTGAATTATCCGGGCTAGCGCCGACGATCGAGGCGAGCTGCGCTGCGATCGAAGGCTCCCTTTTCAAGCCGGAAGAAGTCTCGGCTTGCAGTGCGGGGACCTCAGATGCCGAGCCGGGTGATCGGCGCCCGCGCAACGTGGGGCTCGCCTCGGGCATGGCGGGTTCGCGGCCAACAAGGTGCCGTTGGCCGCCGCGAGCCGGCTTAGCCGCCGCGGCGTAACGGCCGCAAGGGCATGAGGTTCAGGCCCTTTCGTGGTGCCTGATGACGCTGCCCGTCAAGCAGACAGTGAATCGATGAAGCGGGCGAGCACCGCCCGAAAGCGCTCGGGCGCATCGACGAACAGCGCATGCCCGGCGTCGGGAAACGGCGCCAGCACGGTCGCCGGCCGCGCCTGCTTCAGCAGCCGCGCCTGCGTGGCGTACTGCGGCGTGTAGGCGTAAAGCAACGGCCGCTTCAGCCCGCGCGCCACCTGGCGCCAGTGGCTGCGCGGCTGCGCGTAGGCGAGCAGGTCCAGGCTCGCTTGCAGTGTCATGCGCTGCATCGCCAGCGCCAGGCGCTCGATCTCCTCCTCCGCCGGCGACCGCTTGAAGATCGCCGCCGCGAAGTCGCGCAGCGTCGCCGGCCGGTCTTCGCGCAGTCGCTGCTTGAAGGCGGCCACGGCCTCGCCGCTGCTGGCCGGTCCTTCGCCGACCGAGCTGTCGACCAGCGCCAGCGCCGCCACCCGCGTTGCGCCAAAGCGGTGCACGAGCTGCAGCGATTCCAGCCCGGCCAGCGACCAGGCGACGAGCACGGCCGGGCGCGGCAGACGGCGCAAGAATTCGTGAAGGTCGGCGGCGCGACGGTCGGCCGTGTAGCCGCTGGCGGGAACGTCTGACTCGCCCTGCCCGCGTGGGTCGAGGGCGTAGACGGCGTGGCGGGCGGCAAAGGCCTCGAGTTGCGCCTGCCAGATCGAAGCCGGCAGGCACCAGCCGGGCACGAAGACGATCGGCCGCGCATTCGCCAGCCCGCCGTGCAGGTACGACAGGCGCACGCCGTCGCTGCTGTGGAAGACCGAGCGTTCGAACACCGGCGGCGCGGTTGCAGCGAGGGCCGGTGCGCAGGCCGCGGCGAGCAGCGCGCGGCGAATGCGGTCGACCGGCACCGGCGGCGTCAGCGCTCGCGCCGCGCCAGCAGCAGCATCGAGCGGCCGTCCTTGCCGTGATAGCCGAACGGGAAGTCGAGCGGCGGCACCGCGCCGGCCGTCTCGAAGGCGACTTTCAGGTCCGGCTGCACGCCCCAGGCCAGCGCCTTGATCGGCGGCGTGTAGACGCCGAATAGCCGCACGTCCCAGCCGGCGGCGGTCAGGTGCCGCAGCGGAATGCCGGTGTCGTCCTGCACGACGACGTCGGTGCGCGCGATCAACATCTCGCGCACGCGCGAGAACTGGTCGTCGTGCAACAGGTAGGAAGCCGACTTCAGCAGCGCCGTAGCCGGCTGGCGGCGGCTAACGTGCTCGGTAAACGCCGGATAGAAGCGCAGCGCGCGATCGGTGGCGTCGAGCGAGTAGTACTCCAGTGTGCGAATGCGGCCCGCCGCCTCGTCGATCGGCGCGAAGCGGATCTGCACGCCGCGCAGCGGCTTGGCCGGCCGCTGCGCCTGCGGCCGGGCGTACTCCTGCGTCAGGGACGGGAAGGGGTCCACCGGCTCGATCGAATCGATGCGGTGGCCGGTGAGCGCCATCATCACCGCGATCACCGGCACGGTGCCGCTGACGTAAGGCGTCGTCAGCTGCTTCGTCATGTAGTCGGTGATGAAGTAGTTGCGCTCGAAGATATCCTGCAGCGCGGCGCGGATGTCTTCCAGCATGCGAACCTGCTGCGGCTCGGAAAGCGCGGCGATGTCGGGCAGCCGGCCGGGGCGCTCGAGGCTGAAGAACACGTAGTGCGCGTGCTCGGCGAACAGCGCGCTCGCGTTGAGGAAATCGGGGCCGCTGAAGGGGTAGATCAGCGTGCGCTGCTTGGCGTCGGCCAGCGGCAGCGACGCCTCGCGCCAGCGCGTCATCGCCGCCAGCCGCGGCTTGACCTTCGCCCACCGCGACTGCACCCAGTCGCGGTGCGCCCGCCAATGCGGCGAGGCGACCAGCCGGTCGATGCGCGCGTCGCCCGGCGCCGGCTCGATGCCGGCGAGCACCTGCGCGGCGACGTTGGCGTTGAGCGTCAGTGCGGGACGCGAGTCGGGCGGGTTGGCGGCCGCATCGGCCAGAAGGGCGGCGGCGGCAAGGGGCAGAAGGAGGCGAAGCAGCGGGGCCATGGCGGTTTGGCTCGACCGGCAGGGAGAGCGGGCAGGGGCGCGGACGATCGACGCTCGGATTTCAGCGGACGCCGCTGGATACGTAATTATCCCAGCGACGGGCGCGCGCCGCCCCGGGCTAGGCGGCCGGCCGCCGGTACCCGGGGCCGAGTGGCCGGCGAGACCTCAAAGCGGCCGTGTCGCGCCGATGCCGCCGGTGATGGCGCCCGCGCCCATGCGCGAGCGGCTTCGCGACGACGGGTGCCGCGACGGCGAGCTACGCCACCTTGGCCGGCATCCGGATCACCTGCGCCGGGCCGTGGCCGCGGAAGCGGGCGAGCAGTTCGGCCTGCCTGGCGCGCGCTCTTTCCAGGTGCTGCGCCTTCACGTGCCCGTAGCCGCGGATCTCCTCGGGGAGGCTCGCCAGCTCGATCGCCAGTGCATGGTTGTCCGCGGCGAGCTTGCCGAGCAGTTCATCGACGAGCCTTTCGTACTCGCCGATCAGGGCCCGCTCGGTGCGACGCTCCTCGGTGTAGCTGAAGACGTCCAGCGCCGTGCCGCGCAGGAAGCGCAGCTTCGCCAGCACGCCGAAAGCGCCCATCATCCACGGCCCGAAGCGCATCTTGCGCGGCTTGCCGGTCACCGGATCGGGCCGCGCCAGCAGCGGCGGGGCGAGGTAGAAGTTCAGCTTGTAGTTGCCCTCGAACTGGGTCGCGATCTTGGCGCGGAAAGCCGGGTCCGAGTGCAGCCGCGCGACCTCGTACTCGTCCTTGATCGCCAGCAGCTTGAAGTAGTAGCGCGCCACCGCTTCGGTGAGGCGGGTCGACTGCAGGCGGTCGGACTCCACCTTGCGCACCCGCTCGACCAACTCGCTGTACCGCCTGGCGTAGGCGGCGTTCTGGTAGGCGGTGAGGAACTCGACGCGGCGGGCGACGATCTCCTCCAGGGTCGAGGCACGCTTCAGTTCGATCACCTGGGCGGCGCTGCCGCCGGCGGCGCGCTTGACCGCCTCCAGGTCGTGCGCCGCGGCACGGCCCCACTCGAAGGCGCGCTTGTTGGCGTCGATCGCCACGCCGTTCAGCTCGATGGCGCGGAGCAGCGTCTCGTAGGCGAGCGGGATCCAGCCCTTCTGCCAGGCGAAGCCGAGCACGAACGGGTTGGCGTAGATCGCATCGCCCAGCAGCTGCGTGGCCAGCCCCGTGGCGTCCACCGCCGCCGCGTGCGCCTCGGTGCCGATCGCCTCGCGCACCTGCGCCAGCATGCCGGCGGTGCCGGCCGACCAGTTCGGGTTGCGGACGAAGTCGGCGGTGGGGGACTCGGCCGTGTTCAGCACCGCCTTCGTGCGGCCGGCGTGCACCTTCGACAGCGCCTCGTTGCTGGCGGCGACGATCAGGTCGCAGCCGAGCACGAGGTCGGCCTCGTTCATCGCGATGCGGGTCGCGTAAAGGTCCTGCGGCCGCGGCGCGATCTGCACGTGCGAGAACACCGCACCGCCTTTCTGGGCCAGCCCGGCCATGTCGAGCACCGAGCAGCCTCGGCCTTCGAGGTGCGCCGCCATGCCGAGCAGCTGGCCGATCGTCACCACGCCGGTGCCGCCGACGCCGGTGATGACGATGCCGAAGCCGTGCCCGTCAGGCAGTTGCGGCACCTCGGGCAGCGGAAGTTGCGGCACCGTCGCCTCGGCCGCCTTGCCCTTCTTGAGCCGCCCGCCCTCGACCGTGACGAAGCTGGGGCAGAAGCCCTTCAGGCAGGAAAAATCCTTGTTGCAGCTCGACTGGTTGATGCGCCGCTTGCGGCCGAACTCGGTCTCCAGCGGCTCCACCGACAGGCAGTTGCTCTGCACGCTGCAGTCGCCGCAGCCTTCGCAGACCAGTTCGTTGATGACGACGCGGCGCGGCGGGTCGGGGAAGACCACCTTGTCCCGCGTGTTCTGCTTGCGGCGGCGGCGCTTCTCGCTGGCGCAGGTCTGGTCGTAGACGAGCACCGAGACGCCGGGGTACTCGCGCAGCTCGCGCTGGATGCGGTCGAGTTCGTCGCGGTGGTGCACGGTCACGCCGGGGGCGAGCCGCCAGGCGTCGCCTTCGGCGCCGTGGGCGTTGACGGCCGAGTGGTCGCGCTCCTGGCCGGCGGCGTACTTCTCCGGCTCGTCGGTGACGATGACGATCTTGCGCACCCCTTCGGCGTAGACCTGCTGCGTGATGCGCGGCGCGGTGAGCTGCCCGTCGGTGGGCTGGCCGCCGGTCATCGCCACCGCGTCGTTGAACAGGATCTTGTAGGTGATGGCTACGCCTGCCGCGACGGCTGCCCGGATGGCGAGGAGGCCAGAGTGGAAATAGGTGCCGTCGCCGAGGTTGGCGAAGACGTGCTTCTCGTTGGTGAACGGCGCCTGGCCGATCCACGGCACGCCCTCGCCGCCCATCTGGGTGAAGGTGGACGTGCTGCGGTCCATCCAGATCGCCATGTAGTGGCAGCCGATGCCGGCCATCGCGCGCGAACCCTCGGGCACCACGGTTGAGGTGTTGTGCGGGCAGCCGGAGCAGAAGTAAGGCTTACGTTCGGCCACCAGCCGCGGCGCGGCGAGCGCGCGTTCCTTGGCGTCGATGATCGCCAGCCGCGCCTGGATGCGCGCCCGCACGTCGGACGGCAGTTCGAGCCGGCTCAGGCGCGCGGCGATCGCCTTGGCGACGATGCTTGGGGAGAACTCATAGTGCGCCGGCAGCACCCAGCTGCCCTGCGGCACCGACCACTCGCCGCCATCGGTCTCGTCGAACTTACCGATCACGCGCGGCACGCGCCGGCCGGTGCCGATCCAGGAGAACAGCGTCTCCTTGATCTGGTATTCGATCAGTTGCCGCTTTTCCTCGACGACGAGGATTTCCTCCAGCCCGTCGGCAAACGCGCGCACCGCCTGCGCCTCCAGCGGCCAGACCATGCCGACCTTCAGCAGGCGGATGCCGATGCGATGGCAGGTTTCCTCATCGAGGCCGAGATCCGCCAGCGCCTGCCGCGTGTCGAGGTACGCCTTGCCGCTGGCGGCAATCCCGAAGCGCGCGTGCGGCGAGTCGATCACCGTGGGGTTCAGGGCATTGGCGCGGCAGTACGCCAGCGCTGCGTACAGCTTGTGGTCGAGCAGCCGCGCCTCCTGCGCCAGCGGCGTATCGGGCCAGCGGATATTGAGGCCCCCCGGCGGCATCGTGAAGTCGGTCGGCAGCACGACGGTCACGCGCTGCGGGTCGACCTCCACCGAGGCGGAGGCCTCGACCACCTCGGTCACCGTCTTCATTGCCACCCACACGCCGGCGTAGCGGCTCATCGCGAAGCCGTGCAGTCCGAGGTCGAGGTACTCCTGCACGGTGGCCGGATACAGCACCGGGATCATGCAGGCCTTGAAGATGTGGTCCGACTGGTGCGGCAGCGTCGAACTCTTGGCGCCGTGATCGTCCCCGGCCAGCGCCAGCACACCGCCGTGCGGGCTGGTGCCGGCGGCGTTGGCGTGCTTGAACACGTCGCCGCAGCGGTCCACCCCCGGCCCCTTGCCGTACCACATCGCGAAGACGCCGTCGTACTTCGCGCCGGGGTTCATCCCCACCTGCTGCGTGCCCCACACACTGGTGGCGGCCAGATCCTCGTTCAGCCCGGCGTGGAACCTGACGTGGTGCCTTTCGAGGTGCTTGCGCGCGCGCCAGGCGGTCTGATCCACCGCGCCGAGCGGGCTGCCGCGGTAGCCGGTGATGAAGCCGGCGGTGTTCAGGCCCGCCGCGAGGTCGCGTTGCCGCTGCAGCATCGCCAGCCGCAGCAGCGCCTGCGTGCCGCTCATGTAGACGCGGCCGCGTTCCAGCGTCCAGCGGTCGTCGAGGGTGACTTCCGCCAGCGCGCGGCGGACGGATTCGGGCAAGGGGGCAGTCATCGGGTTTCCTCGGCCAAAAATCGTGTTCCTGGGAGCGCGCCGTCGAGGCAAGACAGGGCCTCGTGCGCGGCCGCGCGTCGCCTTGTGGGCACCGGCGGCGGGATGTGACGCTTCGGCGGGAACCGAAGCGGCGGTGAGGCTATCAGAGGGATCGCACCGCCTCAATCGGCATCGCACCCCGGGCCGTCCCGGCCTTGCGTATCCTTCGGCGCCGCTTAGCGCCCCCTGTCGCCCATGCGCCCTTTTCTCATCGCGCTCGCCGCCGCGCTCGCGGCGCCGGCCGCCACCGCCGCAGAAAAGTCGGCCGTCTGCACCGACTTCTACAGCTACGTCAACGGGGCCTGGCTCAAGCAGGCGCAGATCGCGCCCGACCGCACGCGCGCCGGCACCTTCGAGGACCTGCGCGAGGCCAACACGCAGCGGCTGCTCGCGGCGCTGTCGCAACTGAAGCCCGGCGATCCGCGGCTGGACACCCCCGGCAAGCGGCTGGCGGTGGCCTACTACGCCAGCGGCATGGATACGGCCGCCATCGAGCGGGCCGGGCTGTCGCCGTTGCAGCCGTTGCTTGCCGCCATCGACGCGCTCGAGGCGCCCGAACAATTGCCGCCGTTGCTGGCGCGGTTGAATCGAGCTGGCATATCGGGGCCGTTCGCGGTCTGGATCGGGCCGGACGCGCTGGACAAGCGCCGCTATCGCCTGTCGCTTTGGCAGTCCGGCCTCGGCCTGCCGGACCGCGACGACTACGGCCGCATTGACGAGCGCACGAAACGGCTGCGCGCCGCGCTCGACACTTACCAGGCGCGGCTGTTCGCCCTCGCCGGCGCCGATGGCGCGAAGGCTGCCGAAAGTGCCGCCGCGATCCGCGCCTTCGAGGAGAAGCTCGTCGCCGCCTCGATGACGCGGGTGGCCATGCGCGACCCGAATGCGGTCACCAATCCGCGCACGGCAGCGCAGCTGCGCGAGGAGGCGCCGGGATTCGACTGGGCGGCCTACCTGCGCGGGCTAGGCCTGGCCGAGAGCGCGACGGTCAACGTCGGCCAGCCGGAATTCGTCCGCGCGGTGGCCAGGATGGCAACCGAGGAGCCGATCGCGCTGTGGCGGCAGTACCTGCGCCTGCGCGTGCTCGACGCCGCCGCGCCGCGCCTGCCGCAGGCCTATGCCGAGGCGCATTTCGCCTACCACAGCGCCGCCGTGCTGGGGCTGGAGAAGCCGCCGGCGCGCGAGCGGCAGGTGATCGACGACATCTCCGGCCGCACCGGCAACGCGCCGCTGGCCGAGGGGCTGGGGCAGCTTTTCGTCGCCGAGGCGTTCACGCCGGAGGCCAAGGCTCGCGCGGTGCAGATGGTGGCCGACATCAAGGCCGCCTTCCGCGCCCGCATCGAGCGGCTCGACTGGATGAGCGCGCCGACCAAGGCGCGGGCGATCGCCAAGCTCGACGCGCTGGCGCTGAAGATCGGCTACCCCGACCGCTGGAAGGCGTACGAGGGCCTGACGATCCGCACCGACGATTACGCCGGCAACTGGCTGCGCGCCAACGAGTGGGCCTACGCGGAGCGGCTGGCCGAGATCGACGCGCCGGTGGACCGCGGCCGCTGGACCACGTCGCCGCATATCGTCAACGCCTTTGCCGGCAGCCTGAACGACATCGTCTTCCCGGCCGGCATCCTGCAGCCGCCGTTCTTCGACGGGGCGGGCGACACCGCCGCCAACTACGGCGGCATCGGCGCCGTGATCGGCCACGAGATCATTCACCACTTCGACGACCGCGGCCGCCAGTTCGACGAGAACGGAAACCTCGCCCCGTGGTGGAGCGAGGCCGACGTGGCCGCCTACCGCGAGCGCGCCGCGAAACTGGCGGCGCAGTTTTCCGCCTACGCGCCGCTGCCGGGGCATTTCATCAACGGCCAGCAGACGCTAGGCGAGAACATCTCCGACCTCGGCGGCCTGAAGATCGCGCTCGACGCGCTGGCCATTGCGCTCGCGCGCGAGGCCGGCCGCGCCGACCGCGCCCCGGACGCCAGCGCCACGCAGCGCTTCTTCATCAACTACGCCACCATCTGGCGCGACAGCACCCGCGAGCAGGCGCTGATCAACCAGCTGCGTACCGGGCAGCACTCGCCGGCGCGCTACCGCGTGATCGGCACGCTGGCCAACGTCGAGGGCTTCGCGCGCGCCTTCGGCTGCGCGCCCGGCGCGGCGATGGCGCGGGAAGAGCGGGTGGAGATCTGGTAGGAGGCGAAGTCGGGGCCTTTTACGCCGACCTCTCCTGCGCGCTACTACTCGAGGCGGGCTCGATAAAGGCTTGCGGCCCTTGCGTGTGAGTGCGGACCCCTTCGATGCTCTCTTGCGGCTCGTCCGAGGTGCGCCCGAGCGCCTCGACTCGACTCGCTACTCATCATCCTTTCGTAAAATTTGCGGCGTTCCGAGAGCCTCACACTTCGGCTGCCTGTCGAGGCTGTGCGGGCGGGCCGGACAAGAGCGGTGTGCCGAGTTACGTCCGGACAGCGCCGCAAGGCTTCGCCACGCGCTGGCTTTTGTTGTTTCGCTGGACGGTCCCGTGTTGGCGCAATGTCATCTGGTGATGCGGTTTGCGTCGTCCTTCGGCAGAGATCAGCGAATCGACTGCGTTCAGGAGCGTTCGAGTTCAATGCAGGGAGTCAGCCATGGGTGTGTCCGCAAAGTCACTGGGGATCGATAGGCTCAATGTCGAGGACCGCCTAGCCCTCGTTGAAGAGATCTGGGCAAGCATCGTCGCGGATGCCAAGGGTTTTCCGCTCAGCGCTTCGCAGCGGGCGGAACTGGATCGGCGTGTTGCGGCCGATGACGCCTTTCCGGCCGACGTCGTGCCTTGGGACGAGGTAAAGGCTGCGGTGCGAGCACGGCTCGGCCGATGACGCTGCGCGTTGTCTTCCGCCGCGCCGCCCTGACTGAATTCGAGGATGCAGCGGACTGGTACGAATCACGCCGCCGGGGGCTCGGCGAGGAGTTTGTCGCCGAGGTCACTGACGCAATCGAACGGGCGGCGGACCGTCCGCAGCAGCATCCGGTTGTCTACGGCGACGTTCGCCGGACCGTCTGTCGGCGCTTTCCCTTCGCAATCTACTTTCGCGTCCGCGGCGAGTCGTTGGTGGTCCTTGCTGTATTTCACGCGCGACCCGGCGACTTGGAAGCAGCGGGCGTGACGCCGTCTGCTCGGTATCCTGCTTCCCGTCGCTGCACCTGGGCTTGCGTGGAGCACGACCCTCCTCTCCCCGTGACGCGGCGTCCCGAGCGCCGGTCTTCTCTTGACTTCGATTACGCGAAATGATCGTGACCACCACCCCCAGCATCGAGGGCAAGCGCATCAGTCGCTACTGCGGCGTCGTCGCCGGCGAGGCGATCCTCGGCGCCAACCTGTTCAAGGACCTGTTCGCCGGCATCCGCGACATCGTCGGCGGCCGCTCGGCGACCTACGAGCGCGAGCTGCAGCGGGCGCGCGACATCGCGATGCAGGAGCTGCAGCAGCGGGCGCAGGACCTCGGGGCCAATGCCGTCGTCGGCATCGATCTCGACTACGAGGTGCTCGGCCAAGGCAACGGCATGCTGATGGTGTCGGCGAGCGGGACGGCGGTTGTTGTCGAGTGACCTGATCGGCGAGGCTCGTCGGCTTGCGGGCGGTCGCCGTCGCTGCCTGCGGTGCGGATCAGCGCCCGCCGAGCCTCACGGCCACTTCGGGAAACGCCTTCAGGATCTTCGCATCCCTAGTCACCAGCCTCACTCCGAGGCTGAGCGCGCACGCGACGAACTCGCAATCGTAGGCCGAGCAGTCGCTGTCGCGGGCGAGTTCGAGCATCTACCGCGACGAGACTTCGTGCGCCGCGCCTGCCAGCAGGCTCTCGGCCTCGGCCTGCAGGCTCGCCGCAACATCGAAGGTCAGTAGGCCGCGCTGCAGGTAGCCGGCAAGGATGTTCCGGAACTCGCTGCACCAGAGCAGCGGCGCGACCCACTCCGGGTCTCGCTCCAGCAGCGCTTCCGCGTGCCGCGTGAACTCGGTCGGCAGGTCGAGGTCGGCGACGACGTTCGGTGTCGACCGCGATCACGGCCGACCCGCACGCTTCAGCGCGTCGATGTCCCGCGCCCTGAACTTGCCCTTCGGCAGGCTGGCACGCAGCGCGCGCGCCAGCCGCTCCGCCGGCTCCGTTCGACCCGGCAGCAGGACGGACTCCAGGCAGACGATGGCCTCGCTGTTCAGGCTGCGTCGATGCGCCTCGGCGGACGCCTTCAGGCGCTCGTAGACCTCGTCGGGGATGTTCTTCAGGGTCAA
>CALGWX010000287.1 GCA_937936215.1 uncultured Burkholderiaceae bacterium
GTCGACCATGAAGTAGACGGCGAGGAAGTACAGCACCGCCGGGATCGCGGCGGCGATCATCAGCTGCATGTAGGGAATGCCGGTGATCTCGGCCATGATGAACACGCCGGCGCCCATCACCGGCGGCATGATCTGGCCGCCAGTGGAGGCCGCCGCCTCGATGGCGCCGGCGCTGCGCGGCGGGTAGCCGACCTTCTTCATCAGCGGGATCGTGAAGGTGCCGGTCGCTGCCACGTTGCCCGCCGAGGTGCCGTTGATCGTGCCCATCAGCGCCGAGGACAGCACCGCCACCTTGGCCGGCCCGCCGCGGGCGCGGCCGGCCAGCGCGAAGGCGAAGTTGATGAAGAAGTCGCCGACCTTGGACACCTGCAGGAAGGCGGCGAAGGTGATGAACAGGATCAGGTAGGTCGACGAGACCGCCGTGGTCGGGCCGAACACCCCCTCCATCGAGTAGACGTAAGAAAAGAGCTGCGAGAACTCGATGCCGCGGTGATAGAGCACGCCGGGCATCCATGGCCCGACGAAGCAGTAGAGCAGGAAGATCGCGGCGATGATCGGCAGCGCCAGTCCGGCGGTGCGGCGCGTGATCTCCAGCACCAGCAGCGTGCCGATCAGGCCAACCACCACGTCGCCGACCTCGGGCGCGGCGCCGGCGCGGAACAGCAGCCCGTCGAGGTTGACGAAGATGTAGCCGAAGCAGGCAATGCTCAGCGCGATCAGCACCCAGTCGTACCAGGGCACGCCGTGCTTGCCGATGTGCGACGTGATCGCGAACAGCATGAAGCCGAGCGCCGAGCCGAACGAGACGTGCGCGCTGCGGTACAGCCAGGGATCGATCGGCCGCAGGTTCAGCACGATCAGGTGGAACAGCGTGAAGGCCACGCAGCCCCAGAAGAAGATCTGCCGCTCCCACGGCCGCAGCGTGCGCATGGGGCCGCCGATCTCGGCGCTGTCGGCGATCTTCTTGGCGATCTCGGCGGCGTCGCCGGTCGGTTGCGTCATCTTCGTCTCCTCCCCGCGGCCTGCAAGGCCGTGAATCGCGATCTGCCTGCTGACGATCTTGCGCCTGCGCTGCCCGCCACGCCGTTACGCACGCGCCCGCCGCCTGGCCCTCGCCCGGGCCGCCGCTGGCTGGCTCATCGCCGGCGCCGCCAAGCGCGGCCGAGTTGCCGCCTTATTTTCCGCCGCGGCGGCGACGCCGCACAGGGGGCAGCGGCCTGCCCAAGAAAAAACGCCCTCTCCGGCCATCGCGGCCTGGAGAGGGCGCTTTGTTTAGCGGCGGGCCGGCTTCACCGGAGCGCTGCGGCGGGCCCGCGGCGTCACACCTTCAGCTTGATGCTCTTTTCCTTGTAGTAGCGCGCCGCGCCGGGATGGAACGGCATGAACGTGTTCTTGTCGGCGTTGGCCGGGATGGTCTCCTTGCCCGCCGAATGGCCCTGCACGAGCTGGGCGTTGTTGTCCATGATGGCCTTCGTCATCTCGTAGACGAAGTCGTCCGGCAACTCGGGCCGGCAGATGAAGAAGTTGAACATGCCGACCGTCTTCTGGTCCTCCGCCAGGGTGCGGTAGGTGCCCTTCGGGATGACCGTCGGCGTCAGCTCGGGGATCTTGCTGGTCACGGTGGCCAGCTCCTTGTCGGTGAAGCCGAAGAAGCGCACCCCGCCCTTGGCCTCCAGTTCCGAGAACGACGAGATCGGCAGGCCGGCCGCGAACGCGAAGCAGTCGATCAGGCCGTCACCGAGCTGGCCGGCCATGTCGGCGGCGGCGCCGTTGCGAATGGTGATGTTGGTCAGGCCGAGCGCCTCGAAGATCATCGGGAAATAGGTGCCCGGCGTGCCGGCGCGCGGGCCGACGCCGACGCGCTTGCCATTGAGATCGGCGATCGACTTGATGCCACTCTTTTCGGTGGTGATGAAGTGGAACGGCGTGTCGTACATGGGGAACACGGCGCGCACGTTGCGGTGCTGCTTGCCGTTGGCCCAGCCGGTGCCGTTCCAGCCCTGCAGGCCCACGCCCATGGTGATCATGCCGAGCTCGATCTTGCCGCCGTCGACCAGGATCATGTTCTGGTTCGGGCCCTGCGTCTGCTGGGTCGAGACGTTGACGCCCGTTTTCTCGGTGATCATCTGCGCGACGACGCCGCCGTAGATGAAGTAGGTGCCGCCGACCGAGGCGGTGCCGAGCGTCAGGCTCTTCGGCCAGTTGGCCTTGCCCTGCGCCAGCGCGGAAAGCGGCAGCATTGACGCGGCCGCCGAGGCGCCAGCCGCGATCAGCACGTCGCGGCGCGTGAAGTGACTCTTGCCCATGATTTGTCTCCTGTGTGGGCGCCGGTGCGGGCGCTGATGTCAGAGGCGGTATAGCCCTTTTCCCGGGGCGAGAAATTATCAGCCCAAGGCGGGGGCGTCGCAACCGCGGCGGGCGCGGCAAGCCCGTCAGAAAAACTCGCCCACGCGGCTCCCGATCGGCCTTCCTGCTGCGGGTAAACCCCAGCGCGTGGGCGCGGCCGCGCCGCCGGTCAATAGCGGCCGTGCTGCTTGTAGATGTAGTTGGTCAGCTCGCTCTGCTGCATGAACAGCTGCCGCTGGATATCGTGCACGGCGCGCACGATCGCCCGCATCACCCGGTAGACGAGGTGGGGGTCGGTGTCCAGCAGCGTCTCCAGCTTCTCGCGCTCCAGGCCGAGCACGCGCGTCTCGTCCATCGCCACCAGCGACGCATAGCGGCGGCTGCCATCGAGCCACGACAGTTCGCCGGCGAAGTCACCGGCCGCCAGCGTATTCAGGGTCACCTGCTCCGGCGTGCCGAAGCTTTTGATGACGCCGAGCTTGCCGCGGACGATCAGATAGAAGTGGTGGTCATCATCGCCCTCGCGCACCAGCACCTCGCCGGCCTTCAGGTCGCGAAGCGCCATCGCCCCTGCCAGGCGACGGCACTGCTCGTCGGTCAGCTCCAGCGCCAGCTTGGACGGCCGCAGGGCCTCGATAATGGGTTGGTCGTTCATCGTCGTTTCCCCAGGTTCAACGGCAAGCGGTGCGCTCACCGGGGCTGGCGGCGTCAGGATACGCTCGGCGCGCGCCACGTAGGCATCGACCATCGTGTCGGCCATACGCGCGAACACCGGCCCGGCGATGCGCTCGGTCAACCGGTCGGCAAACTCGTAGTTCAGAGTGAACTCGATGCGGCAAGCAGTCGCATTGAGCGGGGTCAAACGCCACTCGCCCTCGAAGCGGCGCAGTGGCCCGCGCACCATCCGCAGCGCCAGCCATTCCGGGCGCCGCTTCGGGTTGCGCGTCTGCAGCGTCAGCGTCAGCCCGGCCACGCGCATCGAGATGCGGGCGGCGACGATCTCGTCGGTGCGCTCGAGGATCACCGCGTCGGTGCACCAGGGGATGAACTGCGGGTAATGCTCGGCCTGTTCGATCAGGTCGAACATCGACTCGGCCGGATACGGCATCAGGATGGAGCGGCGGACCTGCATCGGCGAGGTGGGCGGCGGCAACGCGCAGGCGCGAGCGTAGCCGGCGGCCGGCGCCATCGGCGCGCTCGCCTAGACTGCCGGCGCCGTCGTCGCGCCGCCCCTGGGCGGGCCGGCGGCGTGCCGTTTGGAAACGTGCAGCGGAGCAAGCGATGGATGCATCGACGATGACCTGCCCCGTGCTCGGGCTGGCGCACGTGGCGATCAAGGCGGCCGACCTGCCGGCCACGATCGCCTTTTACCGCGAGGTGCTCGGCCTGGCCGAGGTGCCGCGGCCGCCGTTCGGCTTCCCCGGCGCGTGGCTGGGCATCCCGGGCGGCGAGGCGCTGATCCACCTGTACGCCGGCGAGCGGGCGCGCAACGCCGACGGCAGCGTCAGCGTGGGCAGCGCGGCGATCGACCATGTCTCGTTGTGGGCGCGCGGCCACGAGGCGCAGCGGGCGCGCTTCGCGGCCTTTGGCCTGCCCTACCGCAGCCAGCCGGTGCCGGCAACCGGCCTGGCGCAGCTTTTCGTGTTCGACCCGAACGGCGTGCTGATCGAGCTCACCTACCGCCTTGCCGACGAGCCGGACGCCGAGGTCGGCGCGCGCGGCGGCACGCTGCGCTTCGAGCCGGAACGCTATCGCCAGTTCGGCCGCGGCGGTGCCTAACGCGCCACCGGCATCGTGAACTCGGCGCCCTTGGCGATCGAGCCCGGCCAGCGCTGCATCACCGCCTTGTAGCGGGTATAGAAGCGCACGCCCTCGGCGCCGTAGGCATGCGTGTCGCCAAACAGGCTGCGCTTCCAGCCGCCGAACGAGTAGAAGGCCATGGGCACCGGGATCGGCACGTTCACGCCGACCATGCCGACCCGGATCCCCCGCACGAACTCGCGCGCCGTGTTGCCATCGGCCGTGAAGACGGCGACACCGTTGCCGTACTCGTGCGCGTTGACGAGATCGACCGCAGCGGCGAAATCGGGCACCCGCACCACGGAAAGCACCGGGCCGAAGATCCCCTCGCGGTAGATGCGCATCGAAGGCTCGACGTGGTCGAACAGGCAGCCGCCGAGGAACAAGCCCTGCTCGCGGCCGGGCACCCTGAGCCCGCGGCCGTCGACGAGCAGCTGCGCGCCCTCCTCGACGCCGAGGTCGACGTAGCCCGCCACCTTGGCCCGGTGGGCGGCGGTGACCAGCGGCCCCATCTCGGAGGCCGGGTCCATGCCGTCGCCAATGCGCAGTGCCCGCACCCGCGGCGCCAGCCGTGCGACCAGCTCGTCGCCGATGCGGCCCACCGCGACCGCGACCGAGATCGCCTTGCAGCGCTCGCCGGCCGAGCCGTAGGCGGAGCCGATCAGCGCATCGACCGCCTGGTCGAGGTCCGCGTCCGGCATCACCACCATGTGGTTCTTGGCGCCGCCCAGCGCCTGCACCCGCTTGCCGCGGCGGCCGCCTTCGCTGTGGATGTATTCGGCGATCGGCGTGGAGCCGACGAAGCTCACGGCGGCGACGTCCGGATGGGCCAGGATCGCATCGACCGCCGCCTTGTCGCCCTGCACGACGTTGAACACGCCGTCCGGCAGCCCCGCCTCCTGCAGCAGTTCCGCGAGCCGCAGTGACGGCGACGGGTCGCGCTCGGAGGGCTTCAGCACGAAGCTGTTGCCGGCGGCGATGGCCAGCGGGAACATCCACATCGGCACCATGCACGGAAAGTTGAACGGCGTGATGCCGGCGCACACGCCCAGCGGCTGGCGCAGCGAATACTGGTCGGTGCCGGTGGAAACCTGCTCCGAGTACTCGCCCTTGAGCAGGTGCGGGATGCCGGTGGCGAACTCAACCACCTCGATCCCCCGCACCACCTCGCCCTTAGCGTCCTCGAAGACCTTGCCGTGATCGCGCGTGATCAGCCGCGCCAGTTCGTTGTGGTGCCGCTCGAGCAGTTCCTTGAAGCGGAACATCACCCGCGCCCGCCGCAGCGCCGGGGTGTCGGCCCACGCCGGGAAGGCAGCCTTCGCGGCCTGCACCGCGGCGTCGACCGTGGCCGCGTCGCCTAGGCGGACGAGCCCGGTCACCTCGCCGGTGGCCGGATTGAACACTTCGCTGGTGCCCCCGGCGGCGCCGCCGGCGCGGTGGCCGCCGATCCAATGGGTGATCGATCCAATGGGTGATGTCGGCGAGGTTCGATTCGGTTCTGCCCATGGCCAGGCCTATGAATGAGGGTTCGGGCGAGCGCCCGGCCGCCGCACGCCGCTGCCCTATTCGATCGTCTGCAGCGCCGCGCGGATCGTCTCCACCAGCCGGTCGATCTGCGCCTTCTCGATGATGAGCGGCGGGCTCAGCGCCAGGATGTCGGCGGTGAAGCGCACCAGCACCCCCGCCTCGAAGCACTTCACGTGCGTCTCGAAGGCGCGCCGCATCGGCGCCCCGGGGCGCGGCTCGAGCTCGATGCCGCCGACCAGCCCGAGATTGCGCACGTCGATCACGTGCCGCACGTCGCGCAGCGAGTGCAGCGCCTGCTCCCAGTAGGGGGCAAGGTCGCGGGCGCGGTCGAACAGCCTTTCCTCCGCGTACAGCTTCTGGGTGGCCACCACCGCGGCGCAGGCCAGCGGGTGCCCCGAGTAGGTGTAGCCGTGCAGGAACTCGATCGTGCCCTCGGGCGCCGCTTCGACGATGGCGTTGTGCACGGCGTCGCTCGCCAGCACCGCGCCGAGCGGCACGGCGGCGTTGTTGATCGCCTTGGCGCAGGTCAGGATGTCCGGCGTGATGTTGAAGTAGTGCGCGGCGAACGGCGTGCCGAGGCGGCCGAAGCCGGTGATCACCTCGTCGAAGATCAGCAGGATGCCGTGCTTGCGGCAGGTGGCGGCGAGCTTCTCCAGGTAGCCGACCGGCGGGATCAGCACGCCGGCCGAACCGGCCATCGGCTCGACGATCAGAGCCGCGATGTTGCTGGCGTCGTGGAAGGCGACGAGCCGCTCCAACTCGTCGGCGAACTCGGCGCCGTGCGCCGGTTGGCCGCGGGAGAAGGCATTACGGGCCAGGTCGTGGGTGGAACGGATGTGGTCGACGCCGGCCATCATCGCCGGCCACACCTTGCGGTTGCCCGGGATGCCGCCGGCCATCGTGCCGCCAACGTTCACGCCGTGGTAGCCGCGCTCGCGGCCGATGATGATGCGGCGGGCGGGCTCGCCACGAGCGCGGTGGTAGGCGAGCGCCATCTTGATCGCGGTGTCCGCCGCCTCGGAGCCGGAGTTGACGAAGAACACGTGCCGCAGTCCGGCCGGGGCGACGTTGGCCACCGCGGTGGCCGCCTCGAACGCCACCGGGTGGCCGACCTGGAACGGCGGCGCGTAGTCCATCGTCGCCGCCTGCTTCTGCACCGCCTCGACGATCGGCTTGCGGTTGTGTCCGGCGTTGACGCACCACAGCCCTGCGGTGCCGTCGAGGATCTGCCGGCCGTCCGGCGTCCAGTAATACATCCCATCAGCCCGCGCGAGCAGGCGCGGCGCGGCCTTGAACTGCCGGTTGCTGGTAAACGGCATCCACCACTCGTCCAGCGACACCAGGGTGCCGGTCAGCGGGTTTTCTAGCTTCATGCGGGCCTCCGGTTGGTGTGGAAAGGCGCAGGGCCATCGGCTCGCGGCCGCGCCGCGAGCGGCCGCCGCCGCTTACGGCGTCAGGCGGAAGGAATCGAAGAACGTCTCCAGCGCCTGCGGTGGAATCTCGCCTTCGGCGCCCAGCGCCACGAGCTGATACAGGCGATCATCGACCACGTACAGGCGCACGGCAAGCCGCGCCGGTCGACCGCGGTCGGCGCGGCCGGCCGCCGCGATGGCCTGCGCCGCGCGCAGCCGGCGTGCGCCGAGGCCGGCGGGGGGACCGACGTCCTGCACCTTGGCCTCGTTCGCCTGGACATTGCGCAGCAGGCCGTCGCGGAACCAGCCGAGGGTGGCGGTCAGCGCAGCGGCATCCTCGACCGCGGCGGCCGGCAGCTTGACGCTGCCCAGCGCGAACAAGGTCGCACCGACGCCGGTGGACAGCATCGTCATCTCGGCGCGCACCGGGCCCGCCGGCAGTTCGAAGGCGATCTCGCGCGTCACCGTCTGCGGCTTGTCGGGCAGGGCGATCATGCAGCCCGCCTGCGGAAGCCGGTATTCACGCCAGTTGAAGCGCGGGCTGCACGCGGCCAGCAGCGCCAGCAGCGCCAGCAGCGCCGCGCGCGAGACAAAAAAAGCCGGGCAGCCCCGGCTTTCTCGCGGCACGCGGCGCGCCTACTTGCTGCGGGCGCGCGGCGCGGCGGCCTTGGCGCCTTCTTCCTTCTTCTTGACCTTGTGCGGCCGGCTCTTGCCGTAGCTGCCGTTGTAGATCTTGCCGCGCCGGGTGCGCAGGTCGCCCTTGCCCATCGTGTGCTCCGTCGGTGCTGGTCTTCCGATAGGCGCGCAGTATATCGAGGCGGCCGCTGCACTAGACTGGCCGCCGTGCAGCGTATGAGGGGAAATGGCCATGGCCTTGGTCGTGTTCCGTTCCAAAGCCGCCGGCGAGATCTTCATGTTCGCCGAGACGGCGCGGCGCATCCTGCAGATCATCGGCAAGCCGGACGCACCGCGCGGGGTGATCAGCGCCGAGCAGATCGGCGATGCGCTGGCGCGGCTCACCGCGGCGATCGAAGAGGAAAAGGAACAGATCCGGCAGGCGCGCGAGGCGGCCGAGCAGGCGCAGCGGCGCGGCGAGCCGACCGCCGAGCCGGCCGAGCAGCCGATCACGCTGGCGCAGCGCGCGCACCCGCTGCTGGAGATGCTGCGCGCGGCGCAGAAAAAGGGCGTCGACGTGACCTGGGGCGTCTGATCGCCGTGCCTGCGGCGCGAGTAGCATTTCATTTCGGCGTCCGCCGTCCCGCCCAGCATGGGCCGTTGCTGGCGGCCTCGACGGCATCCGGGTGCGCTGGCCCATGGCCTCTTTATCGCTGACCCCTGCTTCGCTCGCCAAGGCGGGACTCGTCGTCGCCGCAGCGCTGCTGCTGCTGGCCGGTGGCCTGTTCGCGGTCGGCGCGGCGCGCGACGACCGCGCGCTCGAGCAGCGCTACGTTCGCTCGCTCGAACTGGCGGCGCGCGCCATCGAAGCCCAGCGCACCGCCGCCCGCGCCTACGAGCGGCTGGCGCGAGCCGCCGCCCGCAGCACCGATCCGCTGGCCAGCGCCCCCCTCACCGAAGAACTGCGCCAACTGAACGACAGCCTGCGCGAGCTCAGTGGCTCGCTTACCACCCTGCGCGAAGACGAGCCCAACGAACTGTCGACCGAGGAACTCTCATGGGTCACGCAGGCCGCCAGTCGCCTCGATGCGGCCGCCACCGAGCTGCGGCGGTTGGAATCGTTGACCAACGCCGCCGCGCTGCGCGGCCGGTTGCTCAGCCTGCGCGATGCGGAACTGCAGCAGGTCGACGCGCTGCTCGGGCACCTGCTGGCGGTGCGGCGGGCGCAGATCGAGGACGCGGCGCAGCGCGCACGCGAGACGGCCCGCCTGGCCCGGATCAGCGTGTTTGGTGCCGGTGCGCTGGCGCTGGCCCTCGGCGTGTTGCTCACGTGGGTGGCGTGGCGCTGGCTGGCGGCCAATGCCACGCTGGTGCGCGAGCTGACGCAACTGGCGCGCGAGGACGGGCTGACCGGCGTGGCCAACCGCCGCACCCTCGACGAGCGGCTGCCGCAGGAGATGGCGCGCGCGGCGCGGCAGAAGTACGCGCTGTCGGTGGTGATGATCGACCTCGACCACTTCAAGCGCTTCAACGACCGCCGCGGGCACGCCGCCGGCGACGCGCTACTGCGCGACGCCGCGCAGGCTTGGTTGCGCCAGCTGCGGCCGTCCGACCTGCTGGCGCGCTACGGCGGCGAGGAGTTCACGCTCGTGCTGCCCACCTGCGACGAGCTGCAGGCCGAGCGGATGGTGGAGCGCCTGCGGCCGCTGGTGCCGGAAAAGCAGACCTTCTCCGCCGGCATCGCGCTGTGGAACGGCGAGGACAGCCCCGCCGAACTGCTGGCTGCCGCCGACCAGGCCTTACT
>CALGWX010000288.1 GCA_937936215.1 uncultured Burkholderiaceae bacterium
CTAACGCGAGCGGCCTTGATCGCGCGCAACGGCAGCGCGCCGGCCAGCCCCTACGGTGGCGGTGCGCACGCGAGCGGCGCGGCTACCGCAACCCGCGACCGCTGCGCGCGCGACTGAACGGAACGACGATGGCCCTGCATCGCAACCGACGCGGACTCGACCTGCCGCTGGCCGGCGCGCCGGCACTCGACATCGGCAAGGCGCGCGCCAGCCCGCAGGTGGCGCTGCTCGCCGCCGACTACCCCGGCATCAAGCCCGGGCTGGCGGTGCAGGTCGGCGACCGCGTGCTGCGTGGCCAGAAGCTGCTGGAGGACAAGCGCATCCCCGGGGTGGCCTTCACGTCCACCGCCGCCGGCCGCGTCGCGGCGATCCACCGCGGCGAGCGGCGGGCGCTGATCTCGGTGGTGATCGACGTCGATGCCGATGACCGCCCCGGCCTGCAGGTGGACTTCGCCGCCTATCGCGGTGAGAGCGCCGCCAGCCTCGACGTCGGCGCCGCCCGGGCGCTGCTGCAGGAATCCGGCATGTGGACGGCGCTGCGCCAGCGACCGTTCAACCACGTGCCCGCCGCCAACGGCACCGCCGAGGCGATCTTCGTCACCGCCACCGATTCGCAGCCGCACGCGCCGCCGCCGGCGCGGGTGATCGCGCCGCTCGCCGAGGATTTCCAGGAAGGGCTCGTCTGCCTGACCCGGCTCGGCGCCGGGCCGGTGTACCTGTGCATCGGCGCCGACGATGCGATCGCCGCGCCGCCGGGCGTGCGCGTGGAGCGCTTTCGCGGCCCGCACCCGTCGGGCTCGGTCGGCTGGCACATCCACCGCGTGCACCCGGTCAGCCTCGAACGCCACGTCTGGCACATCGGCTACCAGGACGTCATCGCCGTCGGCCACCTCGTGCGCACCGGCCAGCTCGACGTGGCGCGGGTGATCTCCCTCGCTGGCCCATCGGTGTCGACACCGCGGCTGCTGCGCACGCGACTCGGCGCCTCCATCGAGGCGCTGACACAGGGCGAACTGATGCCCGGCACGCACCGCGTGCTGTCGGGCTCGGTGCTCGCCGGCCGCCGGATCGAGGCCGCGGCCAGCGCCTTCCTCGGCCGCTACCACCTGCAGGTGAGCGCGCTACCGGAGGCGGCGCCGCAATGGCCGCTGGCGCCGTGGCTGCGCCCCGGCAGCAACCTGTTCTCCGCCACCCGCGCCTTCGTCTCGGCGTTGCGCCGGCAGCTGCGCTTCGCGATGACCACCAGCACCTGGGGCGCGCCGCGGCCGATGGTGCCGGTGGTTGACTACCAGCGCGTGATGCCCTTCGACATCGAGCCGGTGCTGCTGCTGCGCGCGCTGCTGGCCAAGGACGACGAGCAGATCGAGCGGCTCGGCGCCATCGAACTCGACGAGGAAGACCTGGCGCTGGCCACCGTGATCTGCCCGTCGAAGACCGACTACGGCGCGCTGCTGCGCGGCGCCCTGGAGCGGATGGAGAAGGCGGCCGCATGATGAGCGCACATGCCGATGACGATGCGCGGCGGAGTGCCGTGGGCTCGCGCCGCCGACTTGAACGCGAAGCCCTGGCGTGCCGGCGCCAAGGCCACCCCGGGCAGCCGCCGCGCCGCGGCCGGCCTCCCCGTTTCAAACGCGATCGCGCCCTCAGCCCACCGGATCGGTGGCGCGGTCCGCCGGGCCAACCGTCGCCGCGCCAGCGTCGCGGTGGTACCGCTGGGGCGCATGGGCGCAGCGATCGTCAATCGTTGACGCACCGCGCGAGGGTGCTGCCGTGAGCGCAGCCGATCCGGCACGCGTCCAGGGCGCTGGCGCCAAGCCCGCGGCGGCGGCCATCGACTGGTTGCGGCCGCTGCGCGGGGCCGTGGCGTCGCTGCTGCACGGCGGCGCCGGGGTGGCGCAGGGCAGCGTGCACGTGCGCGACGCGATCTCGCTGCAGCGCGTGCAAACGATCTGGGTGCTGGCGCTGCTGCCGACCACGCTGTGGGGCATCTACGTCACCGGCCTGCAGGCCAACCTGGCGCTCGACCCGGCGCAACTGGCCACGCTCGAAGGCTGGCGGCACGCGCTGCTGCGCGGCCTCGGCATCGGCTACTCGGCCTCGTCGCTGTCGGCCTGCTTCGTGCACGGGGCGCTTTATTACCTGCCGATCCTCGCCGTCACCTACGTCGTCGGACGCTTCTGGGAGTGGCTGTTCGCGGCGCTGCGGGGGCGCGAGATCGACGAGGGCTTCTGGGTCACGGCGGCGATCTTCCCGCTGATTTTGCCGGCCACGGTGCCGCTGTGGCAGGTGGCGCTGGCCATCTCGTGGGGCATGGTGATCGCCAAGCTCGTGTTCGGCGGCACCGGCATGAACATCCTGAACCCGGCGCTGGTCGGCCGCGCGTTCCTGTTCTACGCCTACCCGGTCGGCATCCTCGGCGACAAGGTGTGGGTGCCGGTAGCGCCCGAGCAGGCGATCGATGGCTTCTCCGGCGCCACGCCGATGATGAAGATCCGCCTCGGCGCCGAGCAGCTCAGCGGCTGGGACGCGTGGTGGCGCGCCTTTGTCGGCTTCGAGCCGGGCTCGATCGGCGAGACCTCGGCGCTGATGTGCCTGCTCGGCGCCGTCATCCTGCTGTGGACGCGGCTGGCGTCGTGGCGAATCATGGCCGCGGTCGCGCTCGGCACCATCGTGACCGCGCACCTGCTGCAACTGATCGGGCCGGCGTCGAACCCGGCGCTGTCGGTGCCGTGGTGGTGGCACATGGTGCTCGGCGGCTGGGCGCTCGGCGCCTTCTTCATGGCCACCGACCCGACCACCTCGTCCTACACCAATGCCGGCCGCTGGATCTACGGGCTGATGATCGGCGCCCTGATCGTGATCGCGCGGGCGCTGAACCCGACCTACCCGGACTCGACCATGCTGGTCATCCTGTTCATGAACGTCTTCGCGCCGACCATCGACTGGTTCGTCGCCCGCGCCGGCGAGCGCCGCCGGCTGAAGCGCCATGCGAACTGACTCGCCCGCCTACGCGGTCGCCTTCGCCACCGTGGTGTGCGTGGTGTGTTCGCTGTTCGTCGCCGCGGCGACGATCCTGCTGAAGGACCGGCAGGCGATAGCGAAGATGATGTACATCCAGAAGAACGTGCTGCTGGAGGTCACCGGCCTGGTGCCGCCCGGCGGCACCGCCGAGGTCGACCGCGAGGAGCTGTTCCGCACCCGCATCCGCGCCCGGCTGGTGGACCTCGAGAGCGGCGAGTACGTCGAGGAGCCGGGCGTCGACCCGCTGCGCTACGACCAGCGCGCCGCGCGCAACGACCCGGCGCGCAGCCGCGAGGTGCCCGCCAACCCCGCCCAGGTGCGCCGCGTGCCGCAGCGCGCGGTCGTCTATCACCTGGTCGACAAGGACCAGCCGGTGCAGGTGGTGCTGCCGATCGAGGGCCAGGGCCTGTACAGCACGATCTACGGCTTCATCGCCCTGGACCGCGATAGCCGCACCGTGCGCGGGCTGGCCTTCTACGAGCAGGGCGAAACGCCCGGCCTCGGCGACGAGATCAACAACCCGAAGTGGCGCGCGCTGTGGCCGGGGCGCAAGGCCTTCGACGAGAACTGGCAGCCGCGGCTAGCGGTCAAGAAAGGCGCCGCCGGGCCGCCCGAGGAGGACCCGTACCAGGTCGACGGGCTTTCCGGCGCCACCGTCACCAGCGACGCCGTCAGCCACATGCTCGCCTTCTGGCTCGGCGAGCAGGGCTTCGGCAAGTACCTGGCGCGCACGCGCAACAAGGGGTTCTAGGCGATGGCTTCGATGAACCGGCTGCTCGAGCCGCTGACCCTGCCGCTGCTACGCGAGAACCCGATCATGCTGCAGATGCTCGGCATCTGCTCGGCGCTGGCGGTCACCACGCGGATGGAGAAGGCGCTGGTGCTGGCGGTGAGCGTGGTGGTCGTCGCCGGCATCTCCAGCTTCCTGGTCAGCCTGCTGCGCAACGTCACGCCGCCGAACATCCGCATCATCGTGCAGCTGACGATCATCTCGTCGCTGGTGATCGTGGTCGACCAGGTGATCAAGGCGACGATGTACGAGATCAGCCTGCAGCTGTCGGTGTTCGTCGGCCTGATCATCACCAACTGCATCGTGCTCGGCCGCACCGAGGGCTACGCAATGAACAACCCGCCGCTGCCGAGCCTGATCGACGGTGTCGGCAACGGCCTCGGCTACGGCATCGTACTGCTGGCGGTGGGCTTCGTGCGCGAGCTGGCCGGCACCGGCCGGCTGTTCGGCCGCGTGGTGCTGCCAACGGTGGCCGAGGGCGGCTGGTACGTGCCCAACGCGATGTTCCTGCTGGCGCCGGCAGGCTTCTTCATCATCGGCGTGTTCATCTGGGCGCTGCGCAGCGTGCGGCCCGAGCAGCAGGAAAGGGAGTAGCGCATGGAGCACTACCTCGGCCTGCTGGTCAAGTCGATCTTCGTCGAGAACATCGCCCTGACCTTCTTCCTCGGCATGTGCTCGTTTCTCGCCTGCTCGCGCCGGGTCGAGACGGCGATTGGGCTGGGCCTGGCGGTGATCTTCGTCATCACGCTGACGCTGCCGCTGAACAACCTGATCCTGACCTACCTGCTGCGCGAGGGCGCGCTCGCCTGGCTGCACCCGGCCTTCGAGACGCTCGACTTCACCTTCCTGAACTTCATCGTCTTCATCGGCACTATCGCCGCCGCGGTGCAGGTGGTGGAGATGGTGCTGGACCGCTATTTCCCGGCGCTGTACACGGCGCTCGGCGTGTTCCTGCCGCTGATCGCGGTCAACTGCGCCATCCTCGGCAGCTCGCTGTTCATGGCCGACCGCGCCTACAACCTCGCCGAGAGCGTGGTGTTCGCCTTCGGCACCGGCACCGGCTTCGCGCTGGCGCTGGTGGGCCTGGCGGCGATCCGCGAGAAGCTGCGCTACAGCGACGTGCCGGCCGGGCTGCGCGGGCTCGGCATCGCCTTTATCGCCACTGGGCTGATGTCGATCGGCTTCATGATGTTTTCCGGCATCAAGCTCTGAACGAGGCCGCCGATGCTCGAGATCGTCACCGCCGTGGTCATCTTCACCGGGATGGTCATCATCCTGGTGCTGCTGCTGATGCTGGCCAAGGCCAAGCTGGTGCCGACCGGCGACGTCATGCTGCTGATCAACGACGACCACATGAAGGCGCTGAAGGCGCCGGTCGGCAGCACCCTGCTCGGCGCGCTGACCGACAACAACGTCTTCATCCCGTCGGCCTGCGGCGGCAAGGGCACCTGCGGCGTGTGCGAGGTCACCGTCAAGGAGGGCGGCGGCGCGCTGCTGCCGACCGAGACCAGCTTCATCGGCCGCGAGGAGGCCAAGCGCGGCAAGCGGCTGGCCTGCCAGGTCAAGGTCCGCCGCGACATGAAGATCGAGCTGCCACCGGAGATTTTCTCGGTGCAGAAGTGGACCTGCCGGGTGATCCACAACCGCAATGTGTCGACCTTCATCAAGGAGCTGAAGCTGGCGCTGCCGGAGGGCGAGGACGTGCCGTTCCGCGCCGGCGGCTACGTGCAGATCGAGTGCCCGCCGCACGAACTGAGCTTCCGCGAGTTCGACATCGAGCCGGAGTTCCGCGACGAGTGGGACCGCTTCGACCTGTGGCGCTTCCGCTCCAAGGTCGACGAGCCGGTGGTGCGCGCCTACTCGATGGCCAACTATCCAGACGAGAAGGGCATCCTGCTGTTCACCATCCGCATCGCCTTTGCCCCCGACTATCGCGATGACATCCCGCCGGGGAAGATGAGCTCATGGCTGTTCCGCCTGAAGCCCGGCGACCCGGTGACCGTCTCCGGGCCGTTCGGCGAGTTCTTCGCCCGCGACACCGACAAGGAAATGTGCTTCGTCGCCGCCGGCGCCGGCATGGCGCCGATGCGCTCCCACATCTTCGACCAGCTGCTGCGCCTGAAGAGCAAGCGCAAGATGACCTTCTGGTACTCGGCGCGCAACCTGAAGGAAGCCTTCTACATCGACGAGTTCAACAAGCTCGCCGCCGAGCACCCGAACTTCACCTGGCACCTGGTGCTATCGGAGCCACGGCCGGAGGACAACTGGACCGGGCCGGTGGGGCTGGTGCGGCACAACGTGCTGCGCAAGCTGTACCTGGAGAAGCACCCAGCGCCGGAGGACATCGAGTACTACCTGTGCGGGCCGGACGTGATGAACAAGGCGGTGATCCGCATGCTGCTGGACCTGGGCGTGGACCGCGAGAACATCATGCTCGACGACTTCGGCCTGTGAGCGGCGGCGCGAGGAGGACCCATGCAGCAGACAGTCGAAACCGTGATGGCGCTGAAGGCGCACGCCGACGAGCTGATCGCGGTCGATGCAGGCGCCACCGTGATGGAGGCGGTCAACGCGCTCGCGCAGCACAGCATCGGCGCGGTGCTGATCCGCAACGAGGACGGCCTGATCGACGGCATCTTCACCGAGCGTGACCTGCTGCTGCGCGTGGTGCACGCCGGGTTCGACCCGAGGACGACGCCGGTGTCGATGGTGATGTCGCGCGACGTGCGCTTCGTCTCGCCGGGCACCTCGGTCGAGGCGGCGCTGGCGCTGATGCAGCTGAACCGCTTCCGCCACCTGCTGGTGATGGACGGCCCGCGCGTGCTCGGGCTGGTGTCGATGGGCGACATGACCAACTACCTGATCCGCCACGGCGAGGGCCGCTTCGAGGCGGCCGTGCGCGCCCGCCTGCAGCGGGCGGAACCCCCCGCCGGAGAACGATGATGGATGCGCTGCTTTCCCCCCGCCGTCGCCAGCTGCTGGGCGCCCTCGGCGGCGCCAGTGTGCTCGGCCTGGCCGGCTGCGGCCAGCCCTCGCCGCAGCCGTCGGGCCGGATGCTGCGGTTCACCGGCGAGACGATGGGCACGCGCTACGTGGTCAAGGTCGTCGCGGCGGCAGCGGACCCGGCGTGGGCGCCCCGGCTCCGGGCCGAGGTGCAGGCCGCGCTCGACGGCGTCGACCGCCGCATGTCGCTGTACCGGCCCGACTCGGAGCTGATGCGGCTCAACCGCCACGCGAGCACCACGCCGTTACCGCTGTCGGCGGACCTGTTCACGGTGCTCGCCGCCGGCCATCGCGTCGCCGAGCTGTCGCACGGCGCCTTCGACATCTCGGTGGCGCCGCTGGTCAACGCCTGGGGCTTTGGCGCCGAGCCGCGCCGCACCGCGCCGCCGGAGCCGAACGCGCTGTCGTCGCGCGCGGCGATCGGCTGGCAGGGGCTGCGGCTCGACCCGGTCCACCGCACGGCCAGCAAGGCGCAGCCAGCGCTGCAGGCCGACCTCGGCGGCATCGCCAAAGGCTACGGCGTCGATCTCGCCGCCCGCGCGCTGGAAGCCATCGGCATCGACAACTACATGATCGAGGTCGGCGGCGAGGTGCGCACCCGCGGCGTGAACGCCTTCGGGCAGATCTGGCGCATCGGCATTGAGCAGCCGGACGCCGTGCCGCCGCGGGCGCACCGGGTCGTGCCGCTGCGCGACGGCGCGATGGCCACCTCAGGCGACTACCGCAATTACTTCGAGCACGGCGGCCGGCGCTATTCGCACGCGATCGACCCGCGCACGGCGGCGCCGATCGTGCACGCGCTGGCGTCGGTCACGGTCATCGCCGAGGACTGCATGCACGCCGACGCGCTGGCCACGGCGCTGATCGTGCTGGGGCCGGAGCGGGGCTGGGCGCTGGCCGAGGCGCACGGGCTGGCCGCCTACTTCATCGTCCGCGGCGAGGACGGCCGCCTGACCGGCCGCGGCACCGAGGCCTTTGCCGCGCTGTCGCTGGGCGCGTAGGCGATGGCGAGCTTCTGGGCGGTGTTCGCGGTCGTCCTGGTCGCGCTGCTGCTCGCCGTGGCCGGCATGGCTCTCGGCGTGATGTTTCGCCGCCCCTGCCTGCGCGGCTCCTGCGGCGGGCCG
>CALGWX010000289.1 GCA_937936215.1 uncultured Burkholderiaceae bacterium
CGCTCGATGATGTCGCCGACGTGCTCCATGTTGATCGTGAACTGCATGATGTCGGCCCAGCGCTTCGACTCGGCCGCCTCCAGCTCCTGGCGGCTGACCTGCGTCAGGTACAGCTTGATGGCGGTGTACAGGCGGTCGATCTCGTCGTCGCGCGCGCGCAGCCGCTCGGCGAGCGCGAAGTCGTTGCTCTTCAGCGTCGTCAGCAGGCCGGTCAGCATGTCCTGCACGGCGTCGGCCAGGCGGATCGCCTCGCGCGCGGCGTTGCCGATCGCCAGCGCCGGCGTGCCGAGCGCGGTGGCGTCGAGATGCCGCGGCGTGCCGGGAAGCGCGGCCTCGGGCGGCGCCGGCAGCAACCGCTCGACCAGCCGCGCGAACCAGCCGGTGCAGCCGAGGAACGCCAGCGCCAGCAGCAGGTTGAAGGCGAGGTGGAAATTGACCACGACCGCCTTCGGCTCCGGCGACAGCCAGCCGAGCCAGCCGGGCAGGTAGGCGAGCAGCGGCAGCACGAGGAGCGCGCCGATGACCTTGAAGAGCAGGTTGCCCAGCGGCACCCGGCGCGCCGCCGGCTCGGCCCGCAGCGTGGTGAGCACCGCCAGCAGGCCGCTGCCGAGGTTGGCGCCGAGGACGATCGCCAGCGCGACGTCGACCGGGATCACCTTCGAGGCCGCCAGCGCCGCCGCCAGCAGCACCACTGCCAGGCCGGAGTAGCTGGCGATGGCTGCCAGCGCGCCGATCAGCACGTCGAGCAACGGATCGCCGGTGAGCTGGCCGAATAGCACCTGCACGCCGACGGCCTGCGTCAGCGGCGCCGTGGCCTGCATGATGAGTTGCAGCGCCAGGATCATCACCCCCAGCCCGAGGGCAATCTTGCCGGCCTGGCCGACGATCTCGTTGCGGCGCGACAGGTAGGTGACGACGCCGGCGACGATCAGCAGCGGCGACAGCCAGCCGAGGTTCAGCGAGAACACCTGCACGATGATCGCGGTGCCGACGTCGGCGCCGAGCATCACCGCCAGCGCGGCGGCGGTGGTCATCAGCCCCTGGCCGACGAAGCTCGACACCAGCAGCGCGGTGGCGGTGGAGCTTTGCAGCACGCTGGTGACGCCGACGCCGGCCAGCACGGCGAGCGGCCGCCGGTCGACGCTGCCGCGCAGCACCTGCCGCAGGCGGGCGCCGAAGACGCGCAGCACGCCCGTGCGCACGATGTGCGTGCCCCAGACGAGCAGCGCGATCGCGGCCAGCAGGTTCAACAGCGCGTGCATGCGGCGTGCGCCTCCGACACAAAGAACAACCGCCCGCCGGCCTCTCGCCGGCCGGCGGCCTCGGGCCGAAATCGCGCGGCCGGCCCGCCTGCCGCCTCAGTCGCCCGGCATCAGCCGCGACGCCAGACGCCGTGGCGGCCCCGCGGGCGGCTGCCGCCGGCGCAACCCTGCCGGCCGCGCCGTGCGCCGCGGGCGGACCGAGACGCCCACCCCATCGACGCTCACCACGGCAGCGAGTACGTCTTGACGTTGGTGAACGACTTCATCGCCTCCAGCACGCCTTCCTTGATGCCGAGCCCGGAGTCCTTGATGCCGCCGAACGGCGTCAGCTCCAGCCGGTAACCCGGCACCTCGCGCACGTTGACCGAACCGACGTTCAGTTCGGTGACAAAGCGCGTGATGTAATCGAGCCGTTGCGTGCACACCGCCGAGGAAAGACCATAGGCGGTGCCGTTGGCGAGGCGTATCGCCTCGTCGATGTCGGCAAAGCGAATGACCGGCGACACGGGCCCGAAGGTCTCCTCGCGCACCAGCCGCATGTCCGGCCGCACGCGGTCGAGCACGGTCGGCGAGTACAGCGCCCCGGAGCGCAGGTTGCCGGTGAGCAGGCGCGCGCCCTGGGCCACGGCCTCGATCACCCGCGACTCGAACTCGATCGCCGCTGCCTCGTCGATCACCGTGCCCATGTCGGTGCCCGGGTCGAGCGGGTCGCCGTACTTTACGCGCGCGGTGGCCGCGAGCAGCTTCTCGATGAAGGCTTCCGCGACGCGTTCGTGCACGAGGATGCGCTTGACCGCCGTGCAGCGCTGGCCGGAGTTCTTGTACGAGCCGGAAGCCGCCAGCGCCGCCGCCTCGTCCAGGTCGGCGTCCTCCATCACGATCAGCGGGTCGTTGCCGCCAAGCTCCAGCACCTGCCGCTTGTAGACCGCCCGAGCCGCGATCTGCTTGCCGATTGCCGCCCCGCCGGTGAAGGTGACGAGATCGACATCGGGGTGGGTGATCAGCTCGTCGCCGATCTCGCGCGGGTCGCCGGTGAGCACCGACAGCATCGGCGGCGGCAGCCCGGCCTCGTACAGGATGTCGGCCAGCAGCAGCGCCGAAAGCGGCGTCTTCTCGCTCGGCTTGACGACGATGCGGTTGTTGGTCGCCACCGCCGGGGCGACCTTGTGCACGACCTGGTTCAGCGGATGGTTGAACGGGGTGATCGCGGCAATCACCCCGAGCAGCGGCTCGCGCAGCGTGTAGACCTTGCGGCTCCTGCCGTGCGCGGTGAGGTCGCAGGAAAAGACCTGGCCGTCGTCGACCAGCGCCTGGTTGGCGGCGAACAGCAGCACGTCGCTGGCGCGACCGACCTCGTAGTTGGTGTCCTTCAGGCACAGGCCCGATTCGAGCGTGATCAGCCGCGCGATCTCGTCGCGCCGC
>CALGWX010000290.1 GCA_937936215.1 uncultured Burkholderiaceae bacterium
GTGCACGGTGGTCATCTGCGACTCGGGGATCGACATCGACCGCGCCGGCACCGTGCGCCCGCTGGCGCCGGCCAGCACGATGTAGCCGCCGTCTTCGAGCACCCGCAGCGACGCGGCGAAGTCGGCCGGCACCAGCGTGGCCAGCTCGTCGGCATCGCGCACGCCGTCGACCAGGATCAGCAGCCGGCGCTGCGTCAGCGTCAGCGCGCTGCTGCGGGAGGCCAGTTCCTGCGTGCCTTTGGGTGTCTTGGCGAAGATGCGCTGGTCGGTCATGGCGGTCGGCGAGCCGGGCGACGCGCCTATGGTGGCAGAAAACGCCGCGCCTGGGCCGTCTGCGCGCTGGGAGTCTGCGCGGCAGAACCGAACCGCCTGCAACGGGCGGCGGCGAGTGCCACTTCGCCCCGGTTTATCGTTGCGTACCCGCCAGTACGCGGCCTCGAAACCGGGGCAATTTGGTTCTCGCCCCGCCCGTTTCGCTTCGATCCGTTCTGCCGCGCAGACTCCTAGCCGCCCCGGTGGGCGAGCACGTGCTCGCAGACCAGCCGCTTCAGCGTCGACAGCCGGCGGTGGAAGAAATGGTCGGCGCCGGGCAGCACCACCACCGGCAGGTCCTGCGGCCGCGCCCACGCGAAGACATCCGACAGCGGGATGGTCTCGTCGAACTCGCCGTGGATGACCAGCGAGCCGGCAGCCACCGGCGGCAGTGGCCACTTTCCGGCGGCCGCGCCGACGAGTACGAGGTGCGCCGGCGCTGGCGCCAGTTTCGCCGCCGCCTGCGCGGCGACGAAGCTGCCGAAGGAGAAGCCGGCGAGCGCCCGGGGCAGTCGGGGATCGGTGCCGAGCCACTGCGGGGCGGTGGCGATCACGTGCAGAAAGTCCTCGGTCTCGCCGCGACCGTGGTCGTGCTCGCCCTCGCTCGCCCCGACGCCGCGGAAGTTCGGCCGCACCGTCACCCAGCCGAGGCTCACGAACGCCCGCGCCAGCGTGGCGGCGACCTTGTTCTCCAGCGTGCCGCCGTATAGCGGGTGCGGGTGGCCGATGAAGGCGAGCCCCAGCGGCGCCGCTTCCGGGGCATCGATGGCGACCTCGATGCGGCCGGCCGGGCCATCGATGAGTCGCCGCTCGGCGCGGATGTGCAGGCGGGCGGTCATCGCTCAGCGGCGGCGAAGCAAGCGCCGGCGGCAGCGCACGCTGGCACCAGGCGGCGCGCCCTCGCGGCGAACGCGACGCAACGCAGGCCAGCGTCCGGCATGCACGGCCGCTTCACTCATAGGGCGCAGCGGCGGCGACATGGCGCAACTGGAACACGTTGCGCTCGGAGTCGTGGCCGTCGCAGACCGTAAAAACCTGGAAGCGCCACTCGCGCTCGGCCCCGTCGACCTGCCCGCCGAGCGCGGCGGCGGCGGACCGCGCCTGCGCCAGGCTCGGCACCAGGAAGATCCGCTTGATCGGCGTGCCCGCACCCCCTCTGCGGCGGCGTCGGCATCTCGGTCACCTCTGTCCATGGGGGTGGGATCTGGTGCGGCAGGCGCGGGAACGCCGCCGTGCCAGGCGGCGCAAGGGAGGCGTCGCAGTGGATCGCCGGTAGACCGGCCACCTGTGCGTAGAAAACGGTCGCGCGCGGCACGTTGTTGACGCAGGCGACGGCGCGGCAATTCACCGGCGAGGGCGGTCCTGGGCGTGGCGGCAACTCACGGCGCGTCCTTCAGCCGCAGCCGCTCGACAGGCTCGCCGCCCACCAGGTGACGGTCGATGATCTCGTCGATGTCCTGCTCGTCGACGTACGTGTACCAGACCCCTTCCGGGTACACGACCACGCAGGGGCCCTCGTCGCAGCGGTCGAGGCAGCCGGCCTTGTTGATCCGCGTCTGGCCCTTGCCGCTGAGCCCCAGTTTCTTGATCCGCGCCTTGGCGTAGGCCTGCAGGCGCTCGGCGTCGTGCGCCGCGCAGCAGGCGCGGCCGTCTTCGCGCCGGTTGAGGCAGAAAAAGACGTGGCGCTGGTAGTAGCTCATCGATCGTTCTCGGCGGAGCGCGCATTCTACGGAGCCGCCGTAGCCCGCCGCGTGCGCCGCCAGGTCCAAACCAGCACCGCCAGCGCGGCATAGGGCCAGGCCTGCGCCAGCCACTCGGCGGCCGCCGCGAGGTCGCGCAGACGCCCCGGCCGCCAGTCGGCGATCCAGTGCGCGTGGTAGGGATTGGGGGCCACGCCGTTGACCACCGTGATCAGCACTAGCAGGGCGGCTGTGGCAAGCGCGGCGCCGGTGCGGGCCGAGGCGGTCGCCACCGCCGTGGCAGCCAGGGCGCCGGCAGCCAGCCCCGCCCACGCCCCGGCGGTGAGCCAGGCAAACGCCCGCTCCGGTCCGAACTGGTGGCCGTAGGCGATCGTCTTGGTGGCGAGCGCCGCCGCCAGCAACAGCACCAGCAGCCGCAGCCGCGGCGCCTGCGGCCCCATCGCGGCGGCGAGCAGGCCGGCGGCGGCAACCAGGCCGCAGGCGGTGACCAGGGCCTCGGCGGCGGCGAAGTGGCCCGCATCGAAGGCCGGTGGTGGCACGCCAATTAGCGCCATTAGCGGCGCCACGATGGCGTCGCCGAGCTCGCCGTTGCCGAACAGCATGGCGGCAGGGTGCGCCTGCGCCAGCGGCCACAGGGCGGCCGCGAGCAGCAGCCCCGCCGAGCGGGGGCGGAACCAGCGCTGGCGCGCCTGCTGCAGCCGGCGCCCGTCGATCAGCGTCGGCGCCAGCACGGCGCCAGCCGTCGCGCCCAAGGCGGCGCCGGCCACGTTGGTCAGCACGTCGAGGTTGGAAGCGATGCGCGCTGGCAGGTAGGTCTGCGCCGCCTCCAGCAGCACCGATACGCCGGCGGCGATCGCCACCGCCGCAGCCGCCGCGCCGACGCCGCGCAGCCGCGGGTACAGCGCCAGCACCAGCAGCAGACCGAGCGGCAGATAGGCCAGCACGTTCAGCGCCAGGTCGAAGGCGGTGACGTACGCCGGCCAAGGCGCGGTCAGGTACGCGAATGCGCCGACGCCCAGCGAGCGCCAGCCGCTCCACGGCGAGAGGCTGCCGTAGACGAGCAGGACCAGGTAGGCGAGCAGCGCGGCGCGGGCTAGCGGCGAGTCGCG
>CALGWX010000291.1 GCA_937936215.1 uncultured Burkholderiaceae bacterium
TCGACCTCGACGCGCGCCGGATGCGGCATGCCGGTCATCGTGTCGGCGCAAAGCGCGGAGGTCATCGTCACCGCGATGGGCTTGCCGTCCAGCGTGCCGGCGTAGCGCCGCACGCCGGCGCTGGCCTGCATCGTCGGTGCCGGCCCTTCGAGCTTGCGGTCGGGGGTAGTGAAGCGCAGGCCGCGCGCGCTGGCTTCCAGCGACCAGAACGGCTCGTTGCCGCGGGCGCGGAAGGGCGGCGGTACCTCGGCCTCCAGCGTGCACTCCGGCCATGCTTCGCCCGCGACGACGACGGTGGCGCGGTCGCCCTTGGTCCACACGGTGGTGCGCGGATCGTCGATGGCCTCGTACCTCGCCCCGGAAGCGGAAACCACTTCCCTCAAGTCGTAGCGGCGGCCGCCGGCATCGAGCTGCGGCACGTCCTTGCCGTCGCGCCTGCCGATGCCGAATCGTGCCGTTTGATTGCCGCAGCGCAGGCGGGTGGCGAACGCCAGCGGCTGGTGGCGCGCGAGCCGCAGCGGGCCGACGTCGACCGGGCCGGCGCCTGCGCCGATGAATTTCGTCTCGCTGACCCAGGCCGGCTGCCCGCCGATGTCGATCGCGCCGCGCAGCGCGTGCGCGCCCGGCCCCATCGCCTGGCGCGGCACCTGCAGCTCGAAGGTAACCGGCACCTGTCGGCCGCCGAGTGGCTGGCGCGACTCGGCGAGCACCGGCCCGTCGCGGCCCTCGCGCAGCTCGACCACGGCGATCGCTTCCGGCGGCAGTGCGATGCGCTCGCGGTAAGTGAGACTGCCGCGCACCGTCATACGGTCGTCGGCGGCGCCCGGCGGCACGGCGCAGGAGGTCGCGAGCAGCGCGGCCGTCAGGATGAAGATCAGGCGAGGTTCAAAGCGGCGCATCGGCGGGTGCCTTGCGGGGTGGACGAGGCATGCTACCGGCGCGGGCGCAGCCCCAGGCGTACGACCAACGGCCGGAAGGCTCCCGTTTGCCTTCGCGATTGACGGCAGCGCGAGGGCGCGGCGGATCCCGTTCAACGCCGCCGCGCCGTGATCGCTCGCCCGTCTGGCGCGATCAGCCGCAGCGCGCCGTCGGCCGCGATCTCGAAGCGCCGCGACTTTTGCAGGATGTCGAGGAAGAGGGCTTCCTGCTGCATCAGGCTGGGCGCGCAGGCCATGCGCGTCGCTGCCGGGGGCTCGATCGTCAGCGCCTCGCCGGTCAGCGAATAGCGCGTCGCGAAGGTGTTGCACGAGGCGCGGCCAGTCAACGCTCCCGCCGGCGAGAACAGCAGCGTGGCGCGCGAGCGGTCGACCATGCCGCCGGCGATGTCCTCGACCACCCACTCGGCGCCGATCAGCAGGTCGGCCGGGTTGCCGCCGCAGCCGCGGTAGGTTTGGCCGTCGAACTGCACTTCGACGGACAGAGGGTGCGGCATGCCACTCAACGCGTCGGCGCAGCGCTGTTCGCGCGCGGTGACGACGATCGGCCGGCCCTGCAGCGCGCCTTCGTAGCGGCGCGCGTTGCCGACCCGCTGCGGCGGCGGCGCCGGGCCTTCGAGCGTCTCGTTGGCCAGCCGCAGGCGCAGCGTCGGGCCGATGTCCAGCGCCCAGAACGGCGCACTGCCGCGGGCGCGCAGTGGGGCTGCGGCTTCGCCGCTGCCGCGCCGCACGTCGCACTCCGGCCAGGCCTCGCCGGCGACGGTCACCGTGGCCCGCCCGCCGCGCTCCCACACGGAAGTGCGTGGATCGTCGATCGCCTCATAGCGGCTGCCGGAGGCGGCGGGCACCTGGCGCAGCTCGAAGCGGCGCTCGCCGGCGACCAGTTGCGTCATCTCGCGGCCGTCGCGCCGGCCGACGGCGAGCATCGCGATCCGCTCACCACAGCGCAGCACGCTGGCGAAAACCGTCGGCTGGAACGGGGCGAGCGGCAGCGTGCCGACCTCGACGCTGTCGCGACCGAGCGCCACCGGCCTCGGCTCGCTGGCCCACGCCGGCTGGCCGCCGCTGAAGATCGCCGCCCGCAGCGCGTAGCGCTCGCCGGCGCGCAGCTTGGCCGGATCGAACGGCAGCTCGAAGCGGATCGGCGCCTGCAGGCCGCCGAGCGTCCGCCGCCAGTCGGCTACCACCGGGCCGTCGCCCGCCGCCTCGCGCAGTTCCACTACCGCCACGCTATCCGGTGGCAGGTGGCCGCCGGCGCGCGGCGCCAGCTCGCCGCGGACGAACGGCCCGGTCGGCTGCGGGCGGCTCGACGGCGGCAGTTCGGGGTAGCGCGGCGGCGGGGCGCAGGCGGCGAGCAGCGCCAAGGCGAATGCCATCGAGGCAAGGCGGGCTCGACGCCAGCCGAACGTCATGGCTATCGTGTTCGCGTCAACGATTGCCGGCGGCCGCACGCCAGCGGCCACCTCGCTGGTCAGACGATCTCGAAGTACCGCTTCAGCTCCCAGTCGGTCACCGCGTCCTGCCACTGCCGCCACTCCCACTCGCGGGTGAGCGCGAAGTGATCGACGAAGTCCTCGCCCAGCCAGTCGCGCGCCACCTCGCTGCGGCGGAAGATCTCGGTGGTCTCCTTCAGCGACCGCGGCGCGCGCGGGATGTGTTCGCCGCCCACGTTGGTGCCGGTGATGGGCGCGGCCGTGAGCTGGAGGTTCTTCTCGAGGCCGTGCAGGCCGGCGGCCACCAGCGCCGCCACCGCCAGATACGGGTTGATGTCGGCGCCGGGGCAGCGCGTCTCCAGCCGCGTGCTCTTGGGCCCGGTGGGAATGACGCGGAAGCTCGCGGTGCGGTTGTCGATGCCCCAGGTGGGCTTCACCGGCGCCCAGAAGCCGTCGACCAGGCGCTTGTAGCTGTTGATGGTCGGCCAGAACATCGGCGCGAACTCCATCGCCACCGCGATCTGCCCGGCGAGATAGCTCTCGAAGAGCTGGCTCATGCCGTGGCGGCCGCGTTCGTCGTAAAAAAGGTTCTTCTTGCCGTCCGACAGCGACTGGTGCAGGTGGCCGCTGCAGCCCGGGTACTGCTGGCTCCACTTGGCCATGAAGCTCGGCATGATGCCGAAGCGGGCGCCGATCTCCTTGGCGCCGGCCTTGAACAGCAGCGCGCGGTCGGCCGCCTCGAGCGCCTCGGCAAACTGGATCGCCGCCTCGTACACGCCGGGGCCGGTCTCGGTGTGCAGGCCCTCGATCGGCACGCCGAAGGCGAGCAGCTCGTCGAGCAGGGCGTTGAAGTACTCGCGGCTGGCATTGGCGCGTAGCAGCGAGTAGCCGAACATGCCGGGGGTGAGCGGCGTCGGCTCCACGCCCTTTTTCTCCGCCCAGCTCTGCGGCGTCTCGCGGAAGTTGAACCACTCGAACTCCAGCCCGCACATCGGCACCACGCCGAGCTTCTCGGCGCGCTTGAGCACCCGCTTGAGCACCTGACGCGGGCAGATCGGGTAGGGCTTGCCGTCGGCGGTGACGAACTCGCCGAGCAGGAACGGGATGCCGCCGTCCCACGGCACTTGCCGCAGCGTGGCCGGGTCGAGCCGCACCAGCGCGTCCGGAAAGCCGTGCTGCCAGCCGGTGAGCCTGGTGTTGTCGTAGCAGGCGTCCATCATGTCCCAGCCGAAGACGACGTCGCAGAAGCCGAAGCCGCCTTCGAGCGCCGACAACGCCTTGTCCTTGTGCAAATACTTGCCGCGCAGCACGCCGTCGATGTCGGCCACGCCGACCTTGACCTTGTGCAGCAGCGACTTCTCGATGGCGGCGACGGCGCGGGCGTGGGCGTCCGGCGCGGCGCGGCTGCGGGCAGTGGCCATGGGGTCTCCTCCTGTTGTTGTGGTCTTGGGCGAGCGCGGCAGTTTGCAGCAGCGCCTGCGGGCTGTCCAAGCGGCGGCGCAGGCCGCTGCCGCGCCACGGGCGGCACGCTCGGCGGTGCGCCCGTTGCAATCGCGGCGGCCGACCCCAATATCCCCGAGCGCGGAGGAGGTTCCGCTTACAATTCAGCCAGTTATCCGATTTCGCGAGGTCGCCATGCCGATTTACGCCTACAAGTGTTCGTCCTGCGGGCACGAGAAGGAAGTGCTGCAGAAGATCTCCGACGCGCCGCTCGCCGACTGCCCGGCCTGTGGCTCCGCTTCGTTCACCAAGCAGGTGACGGCCGCCGGCTTTCAGTTGAAGGGCAGCGGCTGGTACGTCACCGACTTCAAGAACGGCTCGGCCAAGCCCAACGGCAAGTCGGCCGAGGCAAAAACCGACGGCGGAGAGTCCAAGCCGGCCGCCTCCCCGGCGCCGGCCAGCACCGCAGCCAGTTCAGCGCCGGCGGCAAGCTGAGCCAAGGTGCGCGGATCGTCGCGCTTCGCTCCCGAACGCGTTGCACATCGGCACCGCGCCGATGCCGGCGGCACCGAGCGTGCGGGGCGCCTGCGGCAGCACCGCCCTTGAGCCGCCGGCGGTTCCGGCGCCATTTCGTTGCGGTCGAATCGATGCGCGCGGCAGGGTTCCCATGGCCGGCCGCGCGCCATGCCTTTTTTGTGCCGCTGGCGCCCGGCGCCGAGACGGCGGCGCCTCCTGCCGCGGCGCATAGCCGGCCGCAGCCATGCTGAAAAAGTACTTCGTCACCGGGCTGCTGATCTGGCTGCCGCTGGCGGTGACGCTGTGGATCATCGACTTCGTCATCACGACGATGGACCGCACCGTGCTGCTGCTGCCGGAGGCGTGGCGGCCGGAAAGCGCCTTCGGCGTGCACCTGCCCGGCTTCGGGCTGGTGATCTCGGTGCTGGTGATCCTGGCCACGGGCCTGCTGGCGCGCAACTTCCTCGGCCAGCGGCTGGTGCGCTGGTGGGAGGGCCTGCTGGCGCGGATCCCGATCGTCAACTCGATTTACTCCAGCGTGAAGCAGGTCTCCGACACCATGCTGGCGCAGAAGGGCAACGCCTTCCGCAAGGTGGTGCTGGTCGAGTTCCCGCAGCGCGGGCAGTGGACGATGGCCTTCGTCGTCGGTAACCCGGGCGAGCGGCTCGGCCCGCACGTCGGCCACGAGAAGGTCACCGTGTACGTGCCCACGGCGCCGAACCCGACCTCCGGCTACGTGATCATGGCCGACCCATCCGAACTGCGCGACATCGACGTCTCAATCGACGAGGCGTTCAAGTTTCACGTCTCGCTCGGCGTGGTGGCGCCCACGGAAGGCGGCCGCCGGCGGGCGCACAAGCCGTCGGCGCTGACCTCCGAGACGCCGGGTTCGGCGCCGTCCCGATAAAATTCGTGCCTTGCCTTCCGGCGGCCCCGCCCATGAAATCGCCTGCCTGCCTGCCGCGCTTCGCCTTCGCCACGGCCGCCGTCGGGCCGGGCCGGCGCCGTCCGGCGCTCGGCCAGGACCGAAACCGCCAGCGGCCGGGCGGGTAGCGTCGCCCGGTCGCCCGCCGGTCGATGGGGCCATCGACCGGCTGCGCTGACGGGTCCTTCCGGAACCGAACCATCCCCGCGCGGCGAGGCCTGCGCCGCGCAACCACAACTGCTTGGAGTTTTCATGCGCACCGAATACTGCGGCCTGGTGGACACGAGGTTCATCGGCCAGAGCGTGACGCTGTTCGGCTGGGTGCACCGCCGGCGCGACCACGGCGGCGTCATCTTCATCGACCTGCGCGACCGCGAGGGGCTGGTGCAGGTCGTCTGCGACCCCGACCGCCCGGCGGTGTTCGCCAACGCGGAAAAGGTCCGCAACGAGTACTGCGTCAAGGTGGTCGGGCAGGTGCGCGAGCGGCCGGCCGGCACCGCCAACCCGAATCTCGTCTCCGGCCAGATCGAGGTGCTGTGCACGGAACTGGCCATCCTCAACCCGTCGGTGGCGGTGCCGTTCCAGCTCGACGATGACGACCTGTCGGAGGCCACGCGGCTGACGCACCGGGTGCTCGACCTGCGGCGGGTGCCGATGCAGAAGAACCTGCGCCTGCGCCATCGGGTGACGATGGCGGTGCGCCGCTTCTTCGACGCCGCGGGCTTCATCGACGTCGAGACGCCGATGCTCACCAAGAGCACGCCGGAGGGCGCGCGCGACTACCTGGTGCCGTCGCGCGTGCACCCCGGGCACTTCTATGCCCTGCCGCAGTCGCCGCAGCTGTTCAAGCAGCTGTTGATGATCGCCGGCTACGACCGCTACTACCAGATCGTCAAGTGCTTCCGCGACGAGGACCTGCGCGCCGACCGGCAGCCGGAGTTCACGCAGATCGACGTCGAGACCAGCTTCCTGACCGAGCAGGAGATCCGCTCGATCATGGAGGAGATGATCCGCACCGTCTTCCGCGAGGTGCTGGCGGTCGAGCTGCCGAACCCCTTCCCGGTCATGCCCTACGCGGAGGCGATGGCGCGCTACGGCTCGGACAAGCCCGATCTGCGCGTGAAGCTGGAGCTGACGGACCTCACCGACGTGATGCGCGACGTCGAGTTCAAGGTCTTCAGGAGCGCGACCGAGCTTTCCGACGGCCGCGTGGCGGCGCTGCGCGTGCCGGGCGGCGGCGAGATGCCGCGCTCCGAGATCGACGCGATGACCGACTTCGTCAAGATCTACGGCGCCAAGGGGCTTGCCTACATCAAGGTCAACGAGAAGGCCCGCGGCCGCGATGGCCTGCAAAGCCCGATCGTCAAGAACCTGCACGATGCGGCGCTGAAGACCATCATCGAGCGCGCCGGTGCCGCCGACGGCGACGTGATCTTCTTCGGCGCCGACCGCGCCAAGATCGTCGCCGACAGCATGGGCGCGCTGCGGCTGAAGATCGGCCACAGCGACTTCGGCAAGGCGCACGGCCTGTTCGAGCCCGGCTGGCGGCCGCTGTGGGTGGTCGACTTCCCGATGTTCGAGTACGACGAGGGGGCGCAGCGCTACGTCGCCGCGCATCACCCGTTCACCAGCCCGAAGGACGAGCACATCGACTACCTGGAAACCGATCCGTCCAAGTGTCTCGCCAA